>NZ_JAMYTD010000023.1:0-101893 GCF_040322255.1 Mesorhizobium sp. M0166
TAGACAGCGTCGCCCAGAACGTAAGCGCACGGGACGCCGGCATCGAGCGCCGCCTCGACCATGGCGCGCGCCATCTTGGGCTTGGCGCAAACTCGACCGTCTTCGGGATCGACGCCCTGGCACATCGCGCCCGATCCTTTGTCCAGCTCTCCGGCAGATAAAGGCGGCGATCGACCAGCGCTTGGCGGTAGCGGCTCGCGTAAGAGACGGGCGAGCGCCAAATCCTCGAACAGGCGCGGCACGCGCACATGGAGCACGGAAAGGTCGAGCCGTGCCGCTTGCCGGCCGAAGGCGCAGGCCGGCCACGACTTGCCGGTTCCGATCTGGCCGGTGACGATCAGGTTCTGATGCGCTTACAGCCATTCACCCTGGGCGAGCGCCATGTTGCCCCGCCGGTCGAACCCGCGCGGCTTTACATGTGGCGGCCGGCCGACAGGTTTTCCTACTGCTGGCAGCAACCAAACCTTACCAATGTCCCCCAGCTCGCCGATCGTCCCTTCGCCTGCGATGTTGGCATAGGTGGTGCCAAGGATAAGTTCGGCGGCGATGTTGTCCGTCAAGAAATGCAAGAATGTCGAGTTCCGGCGTCACTGTATCGGAATACGAAATACCGGAGCCGGCCACGTAATTGACGTAGCCAGGATCCTCGGTGATGACCCCCAACGTAAGCAGGCGGATCTGCGAGGGGATTAACGTTTTGTCAGTCACGACCGACTGTCTCCTGCTCGAATCTTTGGCCGCCGTTCCTTCCACGGCCTGGCTTCCTCAAGATCGCGTGCGACGCGAACTAAAGTAGACTCATCTCCAAAGCGGCCGACGATTTGAATGCCGATCGGCAACCCTTGGCTACTTTCGCCCAAGGGCAAGGATACCGCAGGTTGACCAGTGGTATTGAAAATGGGAAGGAAACCGCCCTTGTAGCTACGGCCCACCCACTCTTCCAAGGAGAGTGTTGTATCGGTAAGAGCCCAAGTGCCGCCATGCGGATGGGGCACGATCGAGTAAGTGGGAGTCAACAGAATGTCGAAGGCATCGATCGCCTTCCCCACCTGCAGCTTCATTTGCTTCCTGGCCTCTTCAAGCTCCCGGGACATCGACAGAACACGTTCACAATCGGCCAATAAACGCTTTCCACGTTCGTAATATTTCAGATTGATCGGCTCCAAGGTATCCGGGCCAATAGTGCGGCCCATGGCCCGCGCTTCAGCTTCGCGCGAACTCGCGCCTAGATCGTGGGCGAGGAGATCCATTCTGATGAACTCATCGAAGTCAAACGGTGGCTTGATCTCAGTCACTTGGTGACCCATCTCCTCCAGAAGTGAGGCGGTCGAATCCACCACTTCCAGGATCTCCGGCTCCACGGGGATCCAGCCCCACGTAGTCCTCGCGACCCCCACCCGAAGGGCGCCTGTGCGCTGCGAAAGCTCTTCAAGGTATGGGCGCGCTGGCTGGACAATAATGAACTCGTCGCCTGGCTGGGGACCGGAAAGCGCATCCAACGCCGCGGCCATATCTCGCACTGTTCGACAGTGTACGAAGTTTCGGGTGACCGAGGTGTCGCGATTATCGCCGGAAATGCGCCCCCGGGAGGGGAGGAGCCCTACATGACCGCCCCAAGCCGCCGGCCCGCGTATTGACCCGGCCCCGTCGGTGCCATGTGCAATTGGAGTGATACCGGCAGCGACTGCCGCGGCGGCCCCCCCGGATGAACCCCCTGCCGAGCGATCCAAATTCCATGGATTGCGGGTGATGCCATGGAGAAAGCTTACGGCCTCTCCGCCTGCGCCAAACTCCGGTACTGCCGTTCTTCCGACAGTCCGAAGGCCCGCATTGCGGGCGAGATCAAAAAAGACGCTCTGGGCTGGAGCGCGATAACCTTTGAAAAGGCGGCTGCCGCGTTCTTGGAGACGGCCGGCTTCGGTAGGCCCGAGATCTTTGCGAAGGAACGGCACGCCTTGAAAAAAACCTATATCCGCGCCTGGAACAGTTTCAGCGTCCTCGTAGAACTCGAGAACCGCGTTGACACGAGGGTTTACATCATCGTGAGCTTTGCGGGCTAAGCGTATCAGTTCACCTGAAGTCACTTGCCGGGTCTTCAAAAGGGACGCCAGCCCTGTAGCGTCATATTGTGCATATTCACTTAGGTTCATCCCGGCACCCTTCACCATTAGGACATGAGTAGCACATGGGTTTTAGGCCGAGACTTGCTGGCCCTTAAAGAGGGAAAAAATGATGGGGCGCTATAAGCTCAATTTATCTAAGTTGGTGCTCAGCGCCATTGTCCAGCTGCTCGGCGTGACCCGCATAGAATATAAAACAGGCTGCCGCATCGCTTATCATATTCAACGCGACATCGCGCGTGGCTACAGCCTGCGAACGTGGGAAATAGTTTCCGTGCAGCCGCAGTGAATCCTCCAACCTGCCGGGACTGACAAGATTGATGCGCCCGTCACGGCCAAGCTCGATCGCTGCTAGCGCGGACGAACCGCTCGAAGTCGCCATTGAGCAAAGCCAAGCATACGCCCTTGCGGGGATCCTCATTGACTTGTCCCATGAGCTTGCTGCGAACGGCGATATCGAATAGCTCTGTGGTGATCTGATCGAGCGCCGCAAAGTCCACCACTCCCGCCGTGCAGATGAGGGCGTCGAAATCACCGACTGGCTCGAAAAGCAGCACAGAGGCGGATTTGACCGATGAACTACGACCCGAGGATTGTCTGGTTGTTTTCCATGGTGCTCGGCGCAGCCGTCTCATCTGGGCGCGCTTCGTTATGCATCAGAATTTGCCCCATGCTGCGTTGCCACGTCGCCGCGTTCGAAGCGATTGGGGGTTACGCGCGAGATCTTTGCGATCTATGAAGACCGCGGTCATCGGCGAAGGCGAGACAGGGGTATTGCCTGTAACGCGCACTTGTTGATCTCGCGCGTCACTACAAGCTTTCGCCCAGGGCATGACGTACCCCTCGGGCCAAGACGAAGGGCAACGTCGAGAGACCGTTTCGCTATATTCGGGAAGACTTCTTCCTGGCACGCTCGTCCCGCAACCTCGATGACCTCAACGCTCAACTGCGGCACTGGTTGGACCGGATCGGCAATCCGCGCACGCATGCCACCACAGTGTTCTTCCCCGTGAATGCGAAAGCTCCGGTGTTGCCAGGCAAACGACAAGCTCAATCGTGCGTCGTTGGCAATGCCCCCATCATAGAGAGTGCGCATAACCTCTAGTCCGCCAAGCACCGTCGAAGCGACCGCCCGTTGCAACTGTGTCAAGATGGCTTTCCACCCGCAGGAAGACCGGGCCGTATTCCAAGGCGGCGAAAAAAAGATTGCCGACAAGATCGCCCCACAGAGCAGCCTATTTCCGTTGCCCACTTACCGACAACGTCCCGCGCCTCACTCAAGCGTCAACCCAAGCCGTTGGCACCCTCCGCCAGGCAGGCTCCTATCTTCGCCGTGGCCCTGATCGATTGGCACCGTCGGTCTCCGTTGATGCTCAGATTCCTTGTCGGGTGGTAGAAGCCATTGTCGGCGTGTCGTAGTCAATCATTCCTGCCATTTTACCTTCGAAAGCGTGGAGACACTTCTCTCGTTATTCAGTATGAATAGGGCACGACTCAGTCCTCTCAGGATCGTTGAGTCACGAGTTATTCCGCTTCCGTGTCTCTGACGACCGCATCTTCGACCTCGAGCTTCGTATCGAACCTGATTACCGGTTCCATAGCCACGAAGACCGTATCCGGGAGATGGCACCTGATTTCGTGGCCGCCGGGCAAGTTCTTTATTGGCGGCACCTCGCGTTCGCAGAGATTTCCTGGCACCAGATTCTTGTAGCAACAGCGCGTCTGGAATGGACAGCCGGTCGGTGGGTCCATCGCCGAGGGTATGTCGGTTTCAAGCACGATGTGCTTCCTCACTACCCTGGTGTCGGGGATCGGGATCGCAGAGAGCAGCGCCTCCGTATAGGGATGGTAAGGCGGCGCGAATATCTGGTCTGTCGTGCCCTGCTCGACGACATAGCCGAGATACATCACGACCACACGGTCGGCAATGTAGCGCACCACCGACAGGTCGTGGCTGATGAACAGCATCGTCGTCTTGTTCTTTCGCTGAATGTCCATCAGGAGTTCGATGACAGCCGCCTGCACCGACACGTCGAGCGCCGAGACCGGCTCGTCGGCCACCACGACCTTTGCTTTGCCGGCGAAAGCGCGCGCGACGCCAATGCGCTGCTTCTGTCCGCCCGAGAGTTGGCGCGGCATGCGTTTCTCGAAGGCGCGCGGCAGCTTCACTAGATCGAGCAGTTCCAGCATACGCTGGCGTCGATCGGCGGCGGTCTTGCCGACGTCGAACTTTTCCAGTGTGCGAATTATCTGAGAACCCACCGAGTAACTCGGATTAAGCGTGTCGAATGGGTTCTGGAACACCATCTGGATTGATGCGATGGTCTCGACATCACGCTTTTCGATCGGCGTATGGCAGATCTGTCGTGCGCCGAGCGTCGCGCCGCCTTTGGTCGCGGTCTCAAGGCCGAGCAAGATCTTGGCGAGCGTGGATTTTCCGCAGCCGGACTCGCCCACGATAGCCACCGTCTCTCCCTCGCGGGCCACGAATGAGATGGTCTCGTTGGCCTTGACGACACGGCGCTCCCTCGAGCCGAACACCTCGCTGCCGCCAACCTTGTAGTATTTCTTGAGATGTTGAATTTTCAGCACCGGCGCGCCGGGCTCGACCTTCTCGTTGACCTTCTTGGCGCCGGGTGGCAGCGCCTCCCAGTCGATCTGGTTGAAACGAACGCAGCGCGAGAAATGTCCCTCATGGCCGTCGACCGGGATCATCGGGATTTCCGCGGCGTTGCAGACGCCCTCGACGAAATGGTGGCAGCGCGGCCCGAAATTACAGCCCTTCGGCCGCTCATGCGGCAGCGGCAACTGGCCGGGGATGGAGATCAGCGGCCGCGAATTCTTATCTGCGCCGGGCAGCGGGATCGAGCGGAACAGCCCTTGCGTGTAAGGATGGCGCATCCGGTCGAAGACGTCCTTGATCTTGCCGATCTCCACCGCCTCGCCCGAATACATCACCGTGATGCGCTCGCAGGTCTCTAGGATCAGGCCGAGATTGTGAGACACAAAGATCATAGTCGTGCCGAACTCCTTTCGAAGTCCCTTGACCAAATCGACGATGCCGGCCTCGATCGTGACATCGAGCGCGGTGGTGGGCTCGTCCAGCAACAGGAGCGCGGGTTTCGACAGCAGAGCCATTGCGATCACGATGCGTTGCTGCTGCCCGCCCGAAAGTTGATGCGGATAGGAATTCATCATCCGCGGCGGATCCGGTAGGCGTACCGACTTCAGCATCGCCAGCGACCGCTCGTAAGCCTCCTTCTCCGATACCTTCTCATGGGTGATTGGCACTTCCATAAGCTGCTGGCCGATTTTCATAGCTGGATTAAGCGACGCCATCGGCTCCTGGTAGATCATCGCGATCTTGTTGCCGCGGATGGCGCGCAGTTCCTCGTCGGACAGTTCTCCCATGTCCTTGCCCTGGAACTTGATCTTTCCGCCGACGATCTTTCCGATGTTGGAGAGGTCGCGCATGATGCCGAGCGACACAGTCGACTTGCCACAACCGCTCTCGCCAACGATGCCCATCGCCTCCCCCCGCAACACTGTGCAGAAAAAGCCCATCACCGCAGGAATTTCGCCGCCCTTGGTGAAGAAGGAGATTGACAGGTTTTCGATGTCGAGGACGGGCTGGGCGTCTGCGACCTTGGTGGCATTTGCTATGTCGGTCATAGTCGGGCTCTCAATCCTTCAACGATTGTTCGCGAAGGGCGTCGGCTAGGAGATTGAGGCCTAGGACAAAGCTCATCAACGCAATGGTCGGCGGCAGCGCGGGGTGGATGAAGGAACGCAGCAGGCGCGACGCGTCCTTGATCGCGGTTCCCCAGTCGGGACTTTCGGGCGGAACCCCTAACCCGAAATAGCCCAGTGCTCCGAGCAGAATCGTGGTGTAGCCAATGCGTAGGCAACCGTCGACCGTCAGCGGGCCACGGGCGTTTGGCAGGATTTCCCAGATCATGATGTACCATGGGCTCTCACCGCGAGTCTGGGCGGCCGCTATGTAATCGCGCGTCTTGATATCCATCACGACCCCGCGCACGATGCGAAACACGCCGGGCGCGGAGCCGAGTACTACCGCCACGAAAATGTTGAGTTCGCCTGCATCGATATGAACGACGCCGAGCGGATCGGCGTCGAACACCAGGCCGGCGTAGATCCAGCCACCGATCAGTATCGTCAGTCCAATCAGCGCGTAGTACCGGTCGGTGCGGTGCTTGAAGCGCGTGTGGAACAGTGTCAGGAAAAAGATGATAGGCAATAGAAAGAAAAAGGCCGCAAGCGATCGCGGGATCGAGACTCCGAGTCCGGTCGCTTCGCTGAACCAGTTATCGAAGGACAGCTCGCGGATTCCTGGCGTTACCAACAGGTAGAACAATAGGATGACGGGGAAAGCTAACAACAGATTGGCGAGGAAGGACAGGACCGAATCTATTCTACCCCCGTAGTAGCCCGCCGGCAGGCCAAGTCCGATGCCCACGGCCAGGGCGAAGGCGGTGGCGAACGGCGCGATCACCATCACAACGCCGCTGCCGTAGACCATGCGGCTGAACACGTCCCGCGCGAGGAAGTCGCCTCCGAAGTAATATATACCGCTGCCCTCGGGCGCAACCGTACCCGGCAATGCGTGCTTCATGACCGCCAGCTGGCTCAGGGGATCGAACGGCGCGATAATGGGCGCGAAGGCGGCGGTGAACAGCCAGAACATACAGATGACGACGCCGGCGATTCCAGTGCCGGTCTTGAGCACATCCCCATAGAGCCCAAGCTTGTTGCGGAAACCGAAGCTGAGCGTGAGGTAGATCGCCATTGCGATCCAGACCGGCCAGAACCGGCCGACAACGCCCAGGACCATCTCGAACCACCCGATGGTCTCGAATTGCATCCTGGCCCCCTACTGCACGCGAATTCGCGGATTGAGATAGGCATAGCCGATATCCGAGATGAGCTGCGTAATCAGCACGACGACCACGGATATCAGCGAGCAGCCTAGCAGCAGGTCGATGTCGTTATTGCTCGCCGCCTGGTTCAACAAGAAACCGAAACCCTGGTAACGGAACATTGTCTCGACCACCACCACCCCGGTGAGCAGCCACGGGAACTGCAGCATAACTATCGTAAAGGGCACGATCAGAGCGTTGCGCAGCGCATGCCTGGTAACCACCCTATAGAAGGACAGACCCTTCAGTCGAGCAGTGCGGATGTATTGCTGCGTCATCACTTCAACCATTGAGGCGCGCGTCATGCGAGCGATGTAGCCGATATCGCCAATGGCCATCGTCATCACAGGCAGGGCGAAGTTGTGGAAGGTAAGGCCCTGCGCCGTCGCCGATGCTGCCGAGCCGTTCAACCATCCGAGCCCGGAGGCGAAAATGATGGTGAGGATGACCCCAGAAACGTATTCAGGCGTTGCTGTCGTCACGATCGAGACCACAGAAAGCGTCCTGTCCATCCGCGTCCCGTCACGCATACCGGCAAGGATGCCGATGAGGAGAGAGGTCGGCACCACGGTCAACAATACCCAGAACATTAGCTTACCGGTGGCTGCCAGCCCCGGGAGGATTTTTGTGGCAACTGTCGTCTTGAACATGCTCGAACAGCCGAGGTCGCCCTGCAGTACGCCGCCGTAGTATGGCTCGGCAGTTCCACCGCAATAACTGAAGCGCGGGATCGGCTCACCAGTCACGGCATCCACGCTGGGCTGCTTCCGCAAGACGCCCAGCCACTGGCCGTAGCGGACTAAGAAATTTTGGTGGTATCCGTTCCGCGTCAACCAGCTCTCGATATGTTCGTCTGACGAGCGCACGTCGAGCTCGCTGAGAGCCATCCTGCGTAGGTTTGGCTCCAGATTCACCATGTAAAAGACAATTATCGTCAAGCACAGCATGGTTAAAATCATGACACCGAGCCGACGAAACAGAAAACTCAGCATGGCATCCTGTCCAAAACGTGCATCACGCCATGATTTGCAGATTGCGTGGGAGTCGCGCGGTTCATGACGAGCTCAGTGGACGGGCGCGCTTGATATTCGCTGACGGCGAGCGGCCGTCGGCTGTTCGGCCAAGGCTTTGCATCTCGTGCAGGGGTTCTCTCGTACGACGCCCCAAAAAGAGCAGAAGGGTTTCGTCATCTCGATTAAAACCCTCTATATCCACTCACAGGTCGCGATGCTCAGCCAGCTCGGTCGAGCCAAACCTTACCGAGGTCTATATCGAACGTCGGGTGCATGGCGTAACCCCTGACGTGCTTTGCCGAATGGCTAAACAGGGTAAGCCAATAAGGCTGAATTATGATGCCGGAATCCTGCAGAAGCGTTTCGATGTCTTGCATGAGAGCCTTGCGCTTCTCTGTATCCGGCACCATCAACGCAGCGTCCAGTTTCTTATCGAATTCCGGGTTTGACCACGATGACTCGTTCCATGCAGCGCCACTTCGATAAGCGAGCGCCAGCACCTGGACGCCGAGCGGCCGCATGTTCCAGTTCGTGGCTGAAAGCGGGTATTTCATCCAATCGTTGTAAAAAGTGTTACCGGGCAGAACTGTCCGCTTCACTTTGAAGCCTGCCTCGCGCCACTGCGCGGCAATCGTATCGGCCGAATCCTTCAGCCAATCCACGTCGGGACCAATAATCTCGTGCTCGAAGTCCATCTGACCGGCTTCGGCCATCAGGCGCTTGGCAGCCTCAACATCTCGTTTCTTTTCGGCAACCGGGTAATACTCGGGATGTATTGGTGCCACGTGGTAGTTCGCAGCAACGGTTCCGTAGCCAGTGTAGGCGATCTGCAGCACAGCACTATTGTCGACTGCCAATTGTAATGCATTGCGCACCCGTTGGTCATCGTAGGGCTTGTTTGTGACCTTTGTGCGACACACGAGCGTTGTCGCTGTCTTCGCCTCGCTTTTCACCAACCCGAGTTCGTCATATGTAGCGATATCATTTGCGGACGTCGAAGTGTTCGCATCTATTTCGCCTGACTCGAAGGCGCTCAGAACAACGGACGCATCACTGCCATAGTCAATGAATTGGACTTCGTCCAAGTATGCTTCACCGCCCCACCAGCTTCCGTCTGTCCGACGCTTTACCACAGCCTTTTGGTTTACGTCCCATGACACCAGTTCAAATGGCCCCGTGCCAACGGGATGACCAACGATATTCGAGCCCTTCTTTTCGAAGTCCCGGTGAACGATCAACGCGGGATAATCGGCAAACCCAGCGATGATTGTGATATCGGATTTCGGCAGCGTAAGTTTAACCGTGTAGTCGTCAACTTTTGTGATGGCGCCGTCCAGCGCTTTGCCTGTCTTATCATCAATGAGCGTTGCCGTGCGCGCCGCCATCGAGTTTCCAGGCACGTCCCTTTCGCACCAGCGTAGCAGGTTGAACATCACGTCATCTGCCGTGAAGTTGTCGCCGTTGTTCCACCTGACACCCTTCCGCACGTGCAAGAGATACTGTGTGGCGTCGTCATTCGTGTCCCAACTTTCGAGAAGCCAGGGTTCGAAAGTATATTCACGGGTGTATTTGACCAAAGGATCCAGGAACTGACGGGATATATTACCTGTTGTTGGATCGTGCGCTAGTCGAGGATCACTCGGCGGGGTGACTGCCATGGAAATTCGCAACGCTCCGCCTTTTTTTCCTGCTTCTTCGGAATGTGCTGACGGCAAAACATCCAGCATCGAGTACGCTACGGCTGTGGACGCACCGAAGATCGATGCAAGCGCCAGGAACTCGCGCCGGTCCATCCCGCCCTTTTTTGTCTCTTTGGCGAGATTGTCGAATAGCTTAGGCATAGGCTTACCCTGCCTGTTGAAGAATCCCATCTGAACCTCCCAAAGACTATGGTTGATTTGCCGACCGAACCTAGCCCATCACCCTTCATGGCTCCCGTTGGCGACGATGCCATCCCTTGGTGGCAGCGAAAGGGCTAGGTGAAAACTATACTGGGGTTGCGGGGCATCGGAAGTGGGAAAAAAAATGGGACAGGTATAAGTGCAGCTTATGTCGATGATCTGGCTTCGCTGGAAACCTACCCGCTGCAGCGCAGCTTGCCAGCCTGCCTACCATAGGGGCGTTGAAAATTGAAAAAGTCGCTCGCCGGAAGCCCGTGAGCGTGATTCATTTGCATGGAAGAGATTCGAAGGCGAGGTGTGCGCGGCGGGACGATCGGAGTGGCGAGCGTGTTCAGCTGTGTTGATCTGGAGGCGCGGGTTCGACGCGATCATCCCCGCTTCGGTCGATCCGGACGATCGTGGACGAGGCGCTGGTGGCGCTGGAGCGTGGGCCGCAGTTCCCTCAATGGCTTGTGGGCCTGCGGCGAGGTTGCATGCACCGGATTGCACGGCGCCAACCGGCTCGCCAGCAACTCGCTCACGGAAGCGGTGGTAACAGCCGCCTGCGTAGCCGAAAGTGTCGGCGGCGCCAAAGCGAGACGCTGCGCGAGGCCGCGGCGGCGCTGCTGTCGATCGCCGCTGACAGCGAGGCTGCATCCGATCCGGCTGTGGTCGCACTGATGATCGCCATTTGCGCCCTGCGGCGCGAAGAGAGCCGTGGTTCACATTACCCGTCCGATTTCCCCAGGCGCAAGGAAAACGCCCGACCCTCACGGCTGACACTGCACACGGCCGTGCAGGCCGCGGTCGCGCTCGGCTGGCGAGCCCCGACAAGGGAGCAACTGATATGAAACCATTTCCCCTCGGTCGGCATCGAGCCGATCGTGCGGACTGCCCTCTCGAAGCCGGATGATGCCCGAGCGCGTGGGAGGCGATCGGGCAGCACGAGGGGTCTGGCCGCGGAGGCACGAATGTGGTGCCGGCCGCAGTCCGGCGATGCGGATTTGGGCAGAGGCGGCGACCTGACGAGCGATGCGGCCCTATTGCACGGCCACGTTGGTGCTCAGGGCGCGGCAGCCGGGCGTCGTCGCCGGGCTCGATCCGGTCGCGTTCGCCTCCCTGCTCGTGGACCCGGCAATCGACATGTACATCCGGCGCCCGGACGGCAGCGAAGTCGCGCCGGGCGAAACCATCGCGAAGGTGTGCGGTCCGCGCGCGACGCCGTGGGTGCCGCGGCGGCGCGCTCATCAAGGATAACCACATCCCGATCGCCGGCGAGTTCCGTATGGCGATCGAGCGGGCGCCCGCCGCCGCGGGCCACATGGTGAAGATCGGTCGATACCCTGGAGAAGCTTGAGATCGCGCTCGCGGTGGGGTCGACGCAGTCCTGCTGGACAACATGTCCGTCGAACAACTGAGCGAGGCGGTGGCCATGGTCGGCGGGCGCGCCATCACCGAGGCCTCCGGCCGCGTGACCCCGAAAATGCCTCCGGAAATTGCCGCGACCGGAGTCGACCCATCTCGGTCGGCTGGCTGACACACCGCGCGCCAATCCTCGACATCGGACATGTCGGCCGACGCCAACATCTGCACGAACTCGAACTGATGCAGAGGATAGGACGGGAACTAAACTTGTTCTGGAGGACAGGGATGCGGAGATCGTCGCCGGCAAGCTGCATGGCATCCACGTGACCAAGGCAAATCTGTACTATCACGGCTTGATCACGCTCGATCCCGAGCGTTGCGAGGGGCGAGCGGTCAGGCAACTTTCCAAGCTTCAGGTTCCTGATGCATCAGCTCTTCGGTCTCGAAGCACCTGCGCGTCCCACAACGTCAGCGCGTCAGCCGGTCCACGTGCTACAGCGCCAGCCGGTGATCATCGGCGTCGAGCAGCGGGCCGAAAGGGCCGTCGAGCGTGTAGGCATGAGTGGCGACTTCAGTGCATTCGACTGCCCTCGATGCGGCTCAGATGGCACGCGAGCGCGTTGGAGAAGAAAGGGCCGTGCCCGAGCCTGTCATAGCAGGGTTCACGTCGACTTTGTCGAAAGCAAAGGCGAGTGGGCACACACTGGAAATCAAGAAGCACGCGAGGCGCAGGACGAGAGCGCAATTCGATGGAAGGCAAAACGCCAGTGACCATTGGCGCTGTGGGGCTTTGTGGCAAACTCGCAAGGTTGACGAATTAGGTCATCGGATGCGGTATTCAGGCCGCAAGGATTTCGATGACCGCCCGGTATCCGAGATCGATGCGAAGCCTATAATCCAACCGAGCATCGCCACGCTTGACGCCGGCATTGTGTATCGAGAAAAATCTTTTGCTCGTTACCCCAGATGCGGTTTATCCCACAGGCGTAGAGGTGTCCCAATGCCTCCCTGCTTCGCGTTTGCATAGATCTCATAACCCCAGCTGATGTCGAAGACGGCCATGCCGCAGGCGATAAAGACGACCCGATCGGCAGGGCTCTGCCGTCCCGGCTTCTCCTTGTTCACGACATCGCCAAGACCGATTGAATCCTTCAGGGTTGGCAACTTGCCGGCATCGATCAACCGATAAAACGGCCCGCCAATAACGACGCTATAGTATCCATCCTTGTTGCGGGAAGCGATGGCGTCCTCGACATAGGCCTCGTGCAACGACGTGTGGTCATAAACGATTCGAGCGTTGGTCCAAAAGCTTTCATCGGAGTGTACCGGCCCGGATATCAGGATCGTGGAACCCTCTTTGATCCATTCATCCTTGAAATGAAGCGGTTTAAGGCGCGAGGCCGCGACGGTGATCACGTCAACGTCGCGGAAACCTGCTTCGGCATCGTCCACGCCCACCGCTTCGATCCCGTATTCCTTGCTGATCCAGGCGGCGAGGTCCTTAGCCTTGTCAAGGAAGAGGTCGAAACAGACAGCCCTCTCGATTGAGCGCAGCTGGGTCATGATGGCCGTAAAACAGGCCTTGTTGATCGGCCCACAGCCGATCACCGAAATGCTCTTGGCATCTTTGTTTGCCAAGTGCCTGGCGGCCACAGCCGGCACCGCGCCTGTTCTCGCCGCGCTTAGCAGATTGGCCGACATCAGCACGAGCGGCGCGCCCGTATCCTTGTCGTTCAGCATCATGGTCAGGATTGAACGTGGCAAACCTTTCTCGGCATTGGCGTGATTGGAGCCGTACCACTTGTTGCCACAGACGTCGAAACGGCCGCCCAGATAGCCGGGCATGGCGGCAAATCGGCGGTCAGGCCCGGCCACCGGCATGTTTGGGAATTTCGCTTCCTTGGGAAAAACGATGTTCATGCCGTGATTGTTGTGGTTAGCGCCCCCCATCAGGTAGTCTCCCTTGCCGAGGAGGCTGAAAGTCTCTTCACAGACGTCCACGCAGCGAGCGGCATCCAACACACCAGCCTCAATCGTGTCAGGCTCGGAGAGAAAGAGGAAGTCGATCTTAGGGTACATCGAAGAGGCTCCTTTCGAGCGATCAAAATTTGACCAGTTTCGAGATGTCATAGAGGCGGCAGCCTGGGCTCGCCGCATTGGCACGCATTAGAAAGTTCAGTTTTTCGATTCGCTCGCCGGACCGTGGCGCGCCGTTCTTCTGCAACGGCACCTGAAGTCCCACGGAGAAATCCATGACCACATCGTCAACCACGCCGCCGGAGCGTCCGGAGGGCACGGCTAGCATGTTATGGTCTGCGGCAAAGCGATACGCGTCGAGCGCCTCGGTGATGGTGCCGACCTGGTTCGGCTTCAAGATGAAGCCGTCGACTGCCTTGAGGTCGTAGGCGCGTTTGAGGAAGTCGATGTTCGTGACGGTCAGATCGTCGCCCAGAACAAGCGTCCGACCGAGCGCCCGGACCGCCTTCTGGTAACCTTCCCAATCGTTCTCGTCGAGCAGATCCTCGATGAAGACAAAATTGAATTTTTTGCTGAGGTTCTTGGCATACCCGATTAGCTCGCCCGCAGTGACCCGCTTGCCCTTCAACAAGTATGTTCCGGTCGTTTTGTCGAACATCTCGCTCGATGCGCAGTCGAGCGCGAAAGCGATCTTGCCGGTGTAGCCGCAAGCGTCGATTGCGCGCTGCATAAGAGCCAAAATTACCTCCGGGTCATCGGAAGGTGCGGCATAACCACAGGAAGATGCAACCTGCGGCTTGTGGCCGAGGTACTCGGTAAGGACATGCGCAAGCTTCTGAAAGACGGCAACCGCCATCTCGATCGCGAAATCGACGCTATCCGTGCCGTATGGCACGATCAGGAACTCATTGAACGATTGAGTCAGGTGCTCGTAGTGCCCGCCGTTGATGACGTTGAAGCAAGGGACCGGCACGGTACGGACATTTCCGCCCGCGATGTGCGTATAAAGCGGGATCTTCAGCGAAGCCGCTGCCGCGCGGAATGTCGCAATCGAAACCGAGTAGATCGTGTTGCCGCCAAGGATCTTCTTCTCAGGCGTGCCGTCGAGCGCGATCATTTTATTGTCGATCGCACGCTGGTCAAAAATGTTCATGCCCTTTAAGGCCGGGCCGATGACCTCGACAGCGGTGCCCACAGCCTTATGGACGCTCAAGCCGTTATAGGTGGTCGGATCGCCGTCGCGCAGTGCATACGCCTCGTGCATCCCGACGGAGGTGCCGGTTGGGGCGGCGCCTCGGCCAATTGCGCCGCTCTCCGTGCGGACTTCGACCTCGATGGCGGGCCGACATTTGCAGTCGATGATCTGCTGCGCCCGGACTGAGACGATCCTATCCTGCATCCCGGCACCTACCCGTCTATTCCGGGCACATAGACGATATTCAGGTCGCACAGGTTCGTGCCCGTATTACCGGTGAACACAACATCGCCGATGGCATCGAGCGCCTCGAAGCAGCTGTGCTCGCGCAGAGCGCGAAATAGGCTGATCCCCTTGTTTGAGGCGGACTGGAAGCTGCTGCTGTCGGTAATGCCGCCCGCCACCTTGGTGGTGCCGTCGGTGCCTTCAGTGTCGACGGAAAGCAGGCATGCGCCTGGCGCCTTGGCAGCGGCGATTGCGAAGCTTGCGGCCATCTCTTGGCCCGGACCACCATGGCCCCTGATCACGCTGTTGTCGGAGATCAAGGTGGTCACCTCCCCCGAACTCAGCAGCACGCAAGGCGGTTTGATCGGATTGCCGTAAGTCTGGATTTCACGCGCCATCGAAGCAAAGAAGGTCCCGGCATCGCGGCTTTCCCCTTCCAGGAAGGATGACACGATCAGAGCCGGTATGCCTATCTCATCACAGATCTGCTTGGCGTAGATGCAGCTGTCCGGCAGCGTGTTGAGCAGGAAATACGTATTGTGAGGAAAGGATTTTGGCGTTTCGCCCTCGGGGCCTGCGTTCATCAGATAGTCGACTATTGATCGCGGCAGACGCTCACCGAGGTCGCGATTGATGATCGTGGCGCGCGCATCGTCGAGCGTTGTTGGGTCCGGCCCGATCGGCGTGCTCTTGTATGCGGCGTATGGCGTGCCGATATTGCCAGTGGCGGGTGAGCCAACAGCGTCCGAGATGCCGAACCCGATCAGCTCGGCCCCGACATCCTGGATGCGTTTCGCGAGCATCCCGCCATTCATTGCCGAGATATGACGACGCACGGCATTGATCTCGTAGATGCCCGCGCCGGATTTCAGCAGTACATCCGTGGCATCGATCTCGTCCTGCAGAGAAATACCCTCAATCGGGCAAGACATGAGCGCGGAGCTGCCGCCGCTGATGACGACGATGAACAGGTCCTCCGGCCCTGACTTCTGGACAAGATCGATCATCATCTTCGAGGCCCGGTAGCCCTCCTCGTTCGGCAGAGGATGGCCGCCAACAAAGACCTTGGTCTTGCGGAACGCGTCGGTTTCCTCGGCGACCTTCACGATCGCCAAGCCCTCCGTCAGGTAGTCCCCAAGGATCTCATCCACCGCCATCGCCATGTGGTTGCAGGCCTTGCCGGCGCCGAAGAGATAGACGTTACGCTTCTTCAACAGATCCCAGCTTCTCGTCCCGATATGGAGGAGAGAGCCCTCCATGCGCCCGATGCTTTTGATCCTTCGATAGCTATCGAGCCGCGCCAATGTTAGATCCGCAATCTCAAGCACGAGCTTGCGCGATGCCGCATCACCATGTGAGAGGATTTGTTCCGGGTTTCTGATCTTGATCATTTTTGGACGCAACTCGGCTCTCCCGTCGTCGAAAGACAACGAGCAGTTTGGCTTGATCGTTGGTCTAGTTACTTGGCCAGATGATTGCCCTGGCTTGCGCTAGGCGGTGCAATTCAGCCCTCCATCCACGTAGATCTCTGAGCCCGTGATGTAGGCCGAGTCATCACTTGCAAGGAAAAGCGCGGCTTGCGCGATGTCCCATGCGGTGCCAGTCCGCTTCATCGGAATGCGAGCGGCACGCGTCTTGGCCACGGCGTCGAAATCAATCTCGGCCTCGGACTTTCCGCTAGTCTGGATGGTGGCATCGCGCGCCATTGGGGTGTCGATGATACCCGGAAGGATGGAGTTCGCCCGCACACCCTGAGCGGCGTAAGTCGCGGCCAGGTTTCGTGTGAACGACACCACGGAGCCCTTTGAGGTGTTGTAGGCGATGTATGGCGCGCCCAAATTGCGGAAGCCGGAGATCGACGAGATATTGATGATCGATCCCGCGCCCCGCTTCAGCATTTGCGGTAACGCATGCTTGCAGGGCAGGAAGAACGCCTTCGTATTGATGTTCAGGATGCGATCCCAATCCTCCACCGTGGTGTCGAGGGGGCTGCCTGCCTTGAGGATGCCGACGTTGTTGTGGAGCACGTCGATTCCGCCGAACGCGTCGACGCAGGCCGCAACCATACTTTTCACCGAGCCCTCGTCGGTCACGTTTCCGGCGAAAACTTCCACCCGACCGCCTTCACCACGAATTATTTCCGCGGTCTCCTCGGCGGCAGCCTTGTTCAAGTCGACCGCAAGAACCTTTGCACCCTCGCGAGCAAAAAGCACCGCCGCAGCCTTGCCATTTCCCCAGCCCGGCCCCATCGAGCCGGCGCCGGTAACCAATACGCTCTTGCCTTCAAGACGCCTTGACATAACGATTCTCCCTTAAACGCTGTGGAGGAAGTGGCTCATGCCGCCATCCACGAACAGCAGCTGGCCGTTGACGTAGGAGGACGCTCCCGACAGCAGGAACACGGTGGGTCCGCCCAGTTCAGACGGATCGCCCCAACGTGCTGCTGGCGTGCGGACCTTGATCTTATTCGCGAAGGCCTCGTCCTGGAGGCGCTCCTTGTTGATGTCGGTCACGAAGTATCCGGGTGCGATCGCGTTCACGCGAATGCCATGGGCTCCCAGTTCAGCCGAGGCGGCGCGAGTGAAGCCGACGATGGCTCCTTTCGCCGCAGTGTAGTTGCAAATGCCGGCGCGCGGGCTGGAGAACGCGATCGACGATATGTTGACGACCCTGCCGCGATCGGCGGCGTCCGATTTCTTCATTTCGGCGGCCGCCGCCTTGGTCAGCAGGAACGGGGCGATCATGTGGACCGACATGATCTGTTCATAGGTGTCGGCGGTCTCTTCCCAGATGGTGTTGTGCAACAGCATGCCGGCGTTGTTGACGAGGCCCCAGATGCTGCCATGACGTTCGATGATGGTCGGGACCGCAGCGGCAATTGCCTCGCGGTCAGCCATTTCGAAGGCGAGGTAGTCAGCCTTGAGGCCCCTTCCCTCCAACTCCTGTTTGCGCGCTTTTCCGGCGGCCTCGCTGCGCCCATGAAGCACCACGGTTGCGCCGGCCTCAGCGGCGGCTTGAGCGGCGGCCCAGCCGAGACCGCGCGTCGACCCGGTGATCAGAATGACCTTTCCGTCAAGGGAGAATGGGTTCTTCATCGAAGTTGTCCTGCTTTGCGATTGGTTTCTCAGATACGGTGCCGAGCTCGCGCCCGATCACGCTCGCATGCGCTCGGCTGCGGCGTCGTAGAAGGGTTTCAGGCTTGCCTTTGCAGGCTGGGCGCGGCCATTGACCTGGATCGCGAACTTGCCGCCGGCGAGAAATTCGGCCGTCACCGGCTCGTCGGCGCCGACGTATCCCATGCCGATCGCCGCCCCCAGATGATGGGCGTAATTTCCAGATGTCAGGTAACCCACCGGCTTGCCGTTCATGAAAATGGGCTCGTTGTGGAAGAGCAGCGGCTCCGAACTTTCCAGAAGGAAGGACACCATCCGCTTTTTGCCGATGCCCGCCGCCTTCTGTTCCAGGAATGCGTCTCGCCCGATGAACGGCACGTTCTTGTTGGGCTTCGCCGTGAATGCCAGGCCGGCGTCGATAAGGTTGTCCTCGTAGACGATGTCGTGGCCCCAGTGACGGAAGCTCTTTTCCAAGCGCAACGCATCCACCGCGTGCATGCCGACCGGGCGCAGTCCAAAGCCTCTGCCGGTTTCCAGGAGAGCGTCGAGGAACGTCAATGCGTCCGCCGCAGGAACATAGATCTCCCAGCCGAGCTCGCCGACATAGGAGATACGCTGCGCCCACAGCCGAACGCCTCCTGCGTTCATCCAACGCCCGGTGCCGAAGGCGAAATTTTCGTTCGAAAGATCTTCATCGGTGAGTGACTGCAAGACGGCCCTCGCATTCGGCCCCTGCAGCGCGATGACGCCGAATGCGTCCGTCACGTCTTCAATTTTGACGTCGCTACCGGCTTCGACATGGCTTAGCAGCCAAGACCAGTCCTTCACATGGCTGACGCACGCGGTCGTAATCATGAACTCGTCGTTATTGAGTTTTACGACTGTCAGATCGGCTTCAATGCCGCCGCGCTCGTTCAGCCACTGGGTGTAGACGAGCTTCCCGGCCGGCATGGCGACGTCGGCGCAGCATAGGCGCTGGAGCAGGTGTTCGGCATCGGAGCCCGTGACCTTGAACTTGGCCAGCGACGTCAGGTCGTAGAAGCCGACGTTCTCACGAACGTTCTTGTGCTCCTCGCCGGCATAGGAAAACCAGTTCTGGCGTCCGTAGCTATATTCATACTCGGGCTTCACGCCCTTCGGGGCGTACCAGTTCGGACGTTCCCAACCCGCAACCTCGCCGTGGACAGCGCCAATCTCGACGAGACGATCGTAGAAAGGCGATTTACGGATGCCGCGGCTGGAACGATACTGGTAGTAGGGCCAGTGCATGGCGTAGGAGCGCTCAAGCGCCTCGGCGACACGGTTCTCGAGATAAGTCTCGTCGCCCTGGAAGGGCATGGCGCGGCGGCAGTCGCTTTCCCAGACGTCCATCGGCGGATAGCCAAGGTCAATCCACTCGGCCATCACCTTGCCGATCCCGCCGGCGCCGCCGATGCCGCGGCTGTTGAAACCGCACGCGACAAAGAAGTTCCTCAAAAGGGGCGCCTCACCCATCAGGTGCTGATTGTCTGTGGTGAAGCTCTCCGGGCCGTTGAAGAAGGTCGAAATGCCGATCTTCTCCAACTCTGGATACCTGATCATGGCCCTTTCGAGATACTTCTCGAAATGGTCGATCTCGTAGGGCAATTCGCCGAAGCTGAAATCGGCGGGCACCTTGGACATCGGCAGCGGGTTAGCATTGTCCTCGAAGAAGCCGATCAGCAGCTTGCCGGCGTCTTCCTTGAAATAGAGGCCGTGGTCCAGATCCCGCATGATGGGCAGCTTGCTGGGCAAACCTGGAACCGGCTCGGTCACCACATAGTAGTGCTCGCAGGCGAACAGCGGCAGCACCACTCCAACCTGCTTGGCCAGGTCACGCGACCACATACCACCTGTCAGAACTACCTTCCTGGCGCGGATCGTGCCTTGGTTGGTCTCAACGCCCGTTACCCTGCCGCCGTCTGTCAGGATCCTGGTGACGGTTACGCCTTCGCGGACGGTAGCGCCATTCATGCGCGCACCCTTGGCCAGCGCCATGGTGACATCGATCGGATTGGTCTGGCCGTCCTTCGGCAAATGGAGGCCACCGATCAGATCGCTGGTGTCGATGCTGGGATAAAGTTCTCCAAGCGTTTTTGGCCCGACGACTTCGACTTCGACTCCAAAGACGCGCGCCATCTCGGCGGTACGGGTCAATTCCTCGAGGCGCGATGATGTCTGTGCGAGCGAGATCGAACCGTTGCGCTTGTATCCGGTAGCCTGACCGGTTTCCGCTTCGAGCTCCTGATAGAGGCGGTGCGAATAGGCGCCGAGCTGGGTCATGTTCTTCGTGGGCCAAAGCGTGCCTACCAGACCTGCCGCATGCCAGGTCGTGCCGCATGTCAGCCGGTCACGCTCCAACAGGAGAACATCGGATACGCCGCGCTTGGCCAAGTGGTACGCGATCGACGCGCCGCCGATGCCGCCGCCGATGATGACTACCTGTGCTTCTTCCGGAAGAGTGGACATCTTACTCTCGTTCAAGGTTTAAGCGCGACATGAACCAACCCGCCAGAATGCTGGACGCTGTGCTTCATCGCGGCTACGATTTGATCGGTATCGAAAGTTTCAGCGCGGAAAGCCGGCAGATCGATCGTGCCCGCAGCGATTAGTGCCAGTACGTCTGCGGCCAACTCGTGAGGGAACCAGAACGAGCCCACCACACTGTTGCTGTTGCGCATCAACAGGCTTGTGTTGAAGGCCGCACGGGCGGTCAGGGCGCCGACAAACGCGACAGTCCCGAAGCGACGCAGCCGTTCTGACAGGGCCACCGATGTCGAGGCGTTTTCGCCTCCGGCGCAGTCGAGGACTAAGTCCAGCGGGGATTGATCATCCGGATCTTCCACCACGATGCGGCTGTCCAGAGCAGCCACCTCCCGAAGAACCGAAGTCCTCCGTCCCACAAGCCGCACTTGGGCCGCTCCGATGGCCAAGGCCACGACAGCAGCGGAGGTGCCGAGCAGGCCCGCGGCACCGTTGATTGCGACGACTCTACCCGGTTGGAAGCCCCCTCGCCTGAAGCCAGCCAAAGCAGTTGCGAACCATCCCAGCCGACACAGAATTTCAGGCGGCGTGCGCACGCCATCGGGAATGGGTGAAAAGCAATGTTCCGGACCGACGAACTCCTCGGCAAAGGTGCCGTTCGGCCATTTGCCGAGATGCCGGCCTGCGGCCGGCGTCAAACCGAAGCAACCGATGAATCCGTGGTCGGCCTCGGATCCCGGACCTTCGATATACATGTCGCAATAAACCGATTGACCGCGACGCAAGGCACAGTCCGGATCGGCTGTTTCCTCGACGATCCCAATCGCGCACTGACCGGGAGTGAAGGGTCGTGGAGGCGTCTGCCAACTGCCTGAGGGCAAATGCTCGAAATAGGGCGGCAAAAACGCAGCCTGTATGCGGACACGAACTGTGCCCGCCGACAACTTTGGGCGTTCGATGTTCTGGGGGACGAACTGTGGGTTCCCCGCGACGACGCGGACCGATTTCATCGTCTTAACTCTCCGGTCCGGGCCGGCGCCGCCAAGTTCATCCAGACGGTCTTCACTTCCGTGTACTGCTCATGGGCCTCCAAGCCATTGTCGCGTCCTCCGAAGCCAGACTGTTTGAAGCCGCCGAACGGCGTCGTGATTTCGCCTTCGGAGTAGCAGTTCACAGAGACGGTGCCCGCGTTGATCCGCCGTGAAAGCTTGTGAGCCTTCCCCAGGTCCGTGGTGTAAAGCGACGCCGTTAACCCATATTCTGTATCGTTGGCCAGCTCGATCGCGTGATCTTCGTCCCGCGCTTCGGTGATGGTCAGCACGGGGCCAAAGATCTCTTCGCGGTAGATGGTCATGTCGGGCGTGACGCGGTCGAACACCGTCGCCTCGATGAAGTATCCGGGCCGATCCAACTGGTTACCGCCGCAGGCGAGTGTCGCACCCTCAGCGCGTCCCTTCTCAAGATACTTCTTGATGTTGTTGCAGTGGTTTGCGCCCACCACTGGGCCGAGCTGGGTGGACGGCTCCAGAGGATCACCTAGTTTCCAGTTCCCGCAAGCGGCGACGATCTTTTCGGCCAATTCGTCCTTGATCGCCCTGTGCACGATCAGACGGCTGTTCGAGGCGCAGTTCTGGCCCATATTGGTCAAAATTGAGAAGGCCTGCTGCTCGGCCACAAAGTCGAGGTTTGGCGCGTCGGCCAACACAACAGCGGGATTCTTTCCGCCCAGCTCCAGCACTATTCGCTTGAGGTTCGAGCGCCGGGAGTAATCAAGGAACATTCGCCCAACTTCGGTGGAACCAGTGAACGAAATGACCCGGACGTCCCGGTGAAGACCGAGCGCCTCTCCGACCTGACCCGATCCGGTCACGACGTTCAAGACACCCGCCGGGAGCCCTGCCTCGACCGCCAACTCCGCCATGCGCAGTGCGGTCAACGTCGTCATCTGGGATGGCTTCAGCACTACGGAGTTCCCGGTGGCCAAGGCCGGACCCAGCTTCCAGCCAGCCATGAGCATGGGGAAGTTCCAAGGCAGCACAAGGCCGACCACACCCAGCGGCTCGCGTACGATCATCCCGAGCGCATTGCTGTCGGTCGACGCGATTCTGGAGAACAGCTTGTCCTGGGCTTCAGCGTGCCAAGCGATCGTGCTGGCCGTGAACGGCACGTCGACCGTGAAACAGTCGGTGATAGGCTTGCCCGAATCCAGGCTTTCCAGTACCGCGAGCTCCTGCAGGTTCTTGTTGATCAGCTCCGCAAAACGAAGCAGCACGGCCTTGCGTTCGGATGGGTGTTTCTGCGACCACACGCCGGACTCGAACGTAGCTTTCGCGACCGCCACAGCGGCATCCACGTCGGATGGGCTGCAGCCCTCGATTTCCGCAAGAACTTCTCCGGTGGCCGGATTGACACTCTTAAATGATCTTCCGGCCGTGGGGTTGCGGTAATCGCCACCGATGAACGGGCGTGAAGGCATCCTTAGCGCAGCAGCGATCGAGAGGGCATCGTTACGAGTAAAACTTGTCATGACAATTCCAATTCTCAGGCAGCGACAGCCGGTTGCAGCCGATAACCCGGGTCTTCCTTGTCGAGTATCGAGACAAGAGCGCGAAAGTGCCCTTCGGAGAATCCCTGGTATTCTCGCCACTGCCGCGCCGTCTTAGCCGCTACTTCATGTGGCAGACGCTTGACTGGATTCCCGGTGGAATGGGCCAGCACGAGGTTCATGCAGGCGCGTTCGAGGTGATAGAGCGTATCGAAGGCATGCGCCACGCTAGGGCCCACAACCATCACGCCGTGCCCGCCAAGGAGCATGACATCCTTGTCATCGAGGAGCTTGGCGACGCGCGCCGGCTCCTCGGAATCCACGAACATTCCGCCGTAGTCTTTATCGTAGGCTACGTTGCCATAGAACCGCGCCGAATTCTGGCAGATCGGCAGAATCTCCGGATCTTCCAGGCAGCTCCAGGCCGTTGCGTAGGGCATGTGGGTGTGCAGAATGCACTGCGCCCCCGGGATGTTCCGATGAAGGTATGAATGCAATTCCCACGCGGTGCGGTCTGGCGAGTCAGGACCTCTCGGCGCCTCATTCGTGGCCGAACTGAGCAGGAGCAAATCCCGCGCCTTGATTTGCGAGAAATGCACCATGTTCGAATTCATGAGAAACCGACCGCCCTCCTCATCGATTACGACCGAGAAATGGTTCGCAGTCGCCTCGTGCAAACCGAGGCGCGCGGCCCAGCGAAACGCTGCCGCAAGGTCATTGCGCAAGCGAACTTCTTGGCTATTCATGATCGGGATTCCAAGTTGACAGTGCGGTGCTGGCTCGTTCGGCTAGGCTGCCCTCGCCAACTGCAAAGGCTTAAGAGCCGCTGTTATTTTTACCTCTTCGTCCGGACCCACCTCGCAAACGGGCGCCCGCACGGTGCCACCGTCAAAGCCCATCTGGCGCGATGCCGCCTTGACGGCCGGGATGTAGTCATTCTGCCAGCAGTAAGCGACGATCGGGAACATAGATTGCCACAGCTTCAGGCCCTCGGCGTGGTTGCCGCTATCGATAAGGTTGAAGAGCTGGACAGCCTCGCGCGGAAAAATATTGGCGCAGCCCCAAATCGTACCTGCCGTACCCAACATGAAGGAGAATGGTGCATTCGGGTCGGCGCCGTTCAGGATATTGCCCCCGCATGCTAACAGCGCCTGTTGCTTGCATAGATCGCCTGAGCTGTCCTTGATGAAGTTGAAATTGTCCAGCTCCAAAAGCCGGGTGTACAGCCTGGGGGTGAGCTCGATTCCGGTGGCGCCGGGAATGTTATAGCCGATCACGTCAATGGAGACTTCCCTGCAGACCGCCTCGTAGAAGGCGAAGATGCCGTCGTCATGCTTGGGGCCTTCGAAGAACGGCGGCAGGATCATCAGCGCATCGACGCCGAGATCCTGGGCGGCCTTGGAGCGACGGATCACTTCCTGCAGATTCAGCGCCGACGTCTGAGCGGTTACCGCAGCGCGGCCGTTGACGCGCTTCACACCGGTTTCGAACAGCTTGTTGCACTCGGCCTCGGTCAGATAGGCATGCTGCCCAGTCCCCGAGCTGAGCACGAATCCCTGCATGCCGGTTTCCAGATACTGGTCAAGCAGTTTATCCCAGCGGGCGAAATCGATAGACCCGTCCTTATGGAAGGGGGTCTGCATCGCAAGGTTGATTCCTCTTAGGTTGGCCATGTCCGTCACTCCTCGATCTATTTTGGCGGCGAGATATACTTTACGCTATGTTGAACTTAAACCTCGTCGCCTGCCTGCTTGAAACGCAACGCTGTTAGAAAGCGAACGCCCAATGCTGTGACAAGTTTTGGATAGGGTCTGCTCGGCACAGCCCTTTTCTGAAGAATGTCGATCACGGGCGAGCTTTGTCCGGCGGCCAACTCCGCGACCGCTTTCCCGAACGCCGCGCCCCTTGCGACGCCCGTTCCGTTGCAGAACGCTGCGCCAAAGACGTTGCTCGTCAACTCACCGAAAACCATCCCGCCGTTCTGAGCGAGAGTCAGCAGGCCGCCCCAACTGGCCTCGAAGCCAATGGAAGAAAGGGCGGGCCAGCGACGATCAAACGCAACCTGTTGCTGGATCCGAGCCCTCATCACGTCCTGCGTCGAAGTTTTGAAATTGGTCGCATAGGCGTACACGTTTCTGAGGAACAGGCGGTTGTCGGCGGTGCGTCGAACTGTCGTCCCAAAGCTGTTGGCTGGTATCAGGCCATATGTGTGCCGGTTGCCGACCTGAGCGAGTTCAGCTGGAGTGAGCTGCCTCGTCATGCTAGCGAACGTGTATAGTGGTATGGCTCGGTTCTCGAAAAACCCGAACCTGGTGAGATAGCCTGCCGTGCAGATAATGACCTTTCCGGCGGCAATCCTGCCGTTGGGCGTTTCGCAGATATGCCTGGAAGTGCCGAACTGTATCGCAGTAATCGGCGTGTTCTCATGAACCATCACGTTGGCGGGTAACTGACGCGTGGCGTTCTTTAGGTATTTGGCCGGCTGTAGGAGAATCGTGCCCGGATGATGGAGCGCTTTGATATAGTGCTTGCTGCCGGTCATTGCTTGCATCTCCGGCTTCTCAACCCAGCTGTAGTTCTGCCCTAACCTGTCGA
Organism: Mesorhizobium sp. M0166; assembly: GCF_040322255.1. Lineage (NCBI taxonomy): Bacteria > Pseudomonadati > Pseudomonadota > Alphaproteobacteria > Hyphomicrobiales > Phyllobacteriaceae > Mesorhizobium > Mesorhizobium sp. M0166. The sequence goes on from NZ_JAMYTD010000023.1 coordinate 25,468, forward strand.
GCGCGGACGCGAAATTCTGCAGGTCCTTGACCCCAAGATCCGTGGCTGCGGAATGAAATTTCCCTTGAGGGTCCCAGTCGCAATCGACTCCATACTCTTCGACCGCGCTTCGAATATACTCAATTCCCTCTCGGTTGACGAAGAGCTCTTCATTATTGCCTTTGATGTCTTCTAGGAAATCGCGTTTGCGTGGATTGTGCGCTAGGTCGATCACAAAGCCCATGCAGCGACCGGATGCGTTGTTCCCGATGCGTCCGGCATCGACCAGCACCACAGAGGATTGGGAGTTGAGTTCAGCATATCGGCGAGCAGCGTGCAGACCCATCCACCCCGCACCAATCACAAGGCAGTCGCACGAATTTTCGCCTTGCTGCTGCACCATCTCCAGCTCAGGACCCGAAGTAGCATACCAGCCGGAAGTAGTCGGGTCCGGATTCGGGCCCTCTACAACGATCCGTCTGTTCGTGAGATTCTTCGATGAAGTCACAGCGGTCCCGCCTTTCAAGGCGGGTCGTGCTGTGTCGCGCCGAGGTTCCGCCATAAGTTACTACGGGCGAATAGAGCACGCTGTGCAACGCGATCGGTAGACCGAAAAGAAAATGTCTGGTATAGGCATGACTTATGTCAAAGCTCCGTGCATTGGTCCCATCAACGCATTCCCTTTTCGTGTTCGAAGCTGCCGCTCGCAACCTCAGCTTCAAGCGCGCGGCCATGGAGTTGAATGTAACTCAGCCGAGTGTGTCGCTATCCATAAAGACCCTTGAAAAGCACTGCGGAGTTGTGCTTTTCGCGCGAGACAATCGCGGTGTAAGACTGACCGAAGCCGGGTCAGAGCTTTACGACGAAGTGCGGGCTGGCTTCCGCAGAATCGAGCAAGCTTTTGAGAAAATTTCCGATCGAGGAACGAAGTATCTAAGTTTTGCGGCGTCGATGTCGCTTGCCGCGCATTGGTTGGCACCGCAGCTTTATCACTTCCAGCAGGAGCATCCTGATATAAGGATTAAGGTTGTGGCGACGGATCGGGATGTGGAGCCCGACGATGAGATTGACGTAACGGTATGGGTGCGTCGGCGAGATTTCAATCGCAGCAACTCCTGGTTCATATCGAACGAAATTATCTTTCCCGTGTGCTCCCCGACGTACTTGGCTTCACATCCGCAATTGCGCTGCGTCGACGATCTCATTCATCATCAGCTAATCCACTGTTCTGACGCATATCGTAAACGCATGAGTTGGTCTGAATGGATCGATCTGGCGGGGGGAGACCCGAGTCGGGTCCGAACCGACATAGTTTTCAATGATTATCAGCTGGCATTTCAGGCGGCCCTGTCAGGTGAAGGCATAGCGCTCGGCTGGTCCTTCACCAACCAATATCACCTTAAGAACAGAAATCTTATCCGTCCGCTCCCGGATGAAATCAGAACGGATCGGGCTTTTTTCCTTGTCGCGAATGACAGGCTTGGCCAGAGCGAAAAAACGAAAAAGCTCGTTGACTGGGTTTTATCTCAGTCTGAGGAACTCCGACCATAGGTCGGAGCGCTATCTCGTGTGAACGGCCTGCAAATGGCTGGGCGCGAGTCCGTGAATTTCCCTGAAGCACTTGGAGCATGCGACGCTAGTCGGATGTGCGCCGGACGGGCAGTTCCTGGAGGTCGGCGCGCTCGATGTCGATGCGCTTGGAATTGCGGGCGTTCACCCAGCTGACGATCTCCTCGACGAAGATCTGCCGACTGTCTTGCGCTGCCATGCTGGGGCTTTCGAGGCGCTGGGCGGCGCTCCTCGCGAAGCGCTTTACGATCGTATGCAGACGGCTGTGATCGGCGAAGGCGATACCGGCGGCATCGTCTACAACCGTGCCCTCGTCGATCTTGCCCGCCACATGGTTTCCATCCCAAGGCGTGTCGGGCTTACCGCCCGCGCTGTGGTCGCTTCGGCGGGGCTCCCCGCGAGCATCCCAGCAACAGCCTGTCGGCGGCATTTCGCAACCTGAACAAGGAGGCGCGCCAGGAGCGGACGCGCCGTCCATTGCGGCGAACACCGTTGCCTATCGGGGTGGCGGCGCAGCATCTCCTCGAAGATCGCTATCGCTCGAATGCCGGGCGCAGCCCGCTTGCAGCATCGGTACGTATTTCGACACGGCGATATAGGCAAGCAGCCGCTCTGTCGGCAGGTCGATTTCGTTGATGTGCGCCGGCGCCAGTGCTGGACGACGCCGTTCCAGATCCTGGAAGGCATGTTTGGGACGTCACGTCAAGATAACCCGGAACTTCGGCCGCACGACGTCCAGCCGCTCAGCCGATGCTCGCCGATCAGAACCTTTTCCTGCGGCGCGACAATGAAGCTGCGAGCGTCGCGCGGCGTAACAGGCCAGATCGCCGAAATCGCTCGATTCGATCACCAGAGCTGCGTCCTCGGTCGCACGCTTGAGATCGCTGTGCGGGCCTTCGATGGAGCCGTTCTCATGCCAGCTCGAAGCCCAGATGAGATGCCCCATCCACTGCGGCATCAGCGATCGGCTGAGTTCGACGCCATCACGCAGATAGAGCGCCTTCTGCCGGTAAAGCGGGATGCATATGCTTGCTGATTACATCCTGGAGCGCAACAAGGAGGGCGAAAGGGTCTTTGCCGATGAGACTTCCTTGCCCACGCTTGCCCCCGGTTCGGGAATACCACGAAAGCCCGGCTTTGGACCTATCTATGGACGGCCTCCTTTCTGCAAGTGCTCTGTAGCGATCTGACAAGCTTTCGGTTGCTGCTATCTATTCGGTCTTTGGTGCAGCAAATGCTGCTGACCTCGATGAGATACGCGGATCGACACCCAATTACGTTGACGGGCACAGTCGCCCGATAGGCCCAACGGATTCGGTCGATTCCGGTCCCACCGGATTGCCATCACCCTTCAATCGCCCTCGCATTACCTATTTGGCGTAGCGTTTCTTCAAACAGCCACGCGATAGTTCTGACCCGTTGTCATAACCGCCCAGGCCATTCTGGCAGTCTTATTAGCCAGCGCGACCGTGGCGACGTTAAAATGTCGCCGCGCAAACAGACCGGCGACCCATGCCCCTTTCACCCGACCGCTTCGAATGTTGTGAACAGTTGCCCGGGCGCCGTGGATCAGCAGCTTTCGGACGTAGCTGTCGCCACGCTTGCTGATCCCGCCGAACTTCTCCTTTCCGGCTGTAGAGTGTTGCTTTGGCGTCAGATCTGGCCAGGCCGCAAAGTGTCGGCCAGAGGAAAAATAATCGGGATTACCGGCGGTGGCCGACCAACGCTGTGGCTACGAAGGGGCCGATCATAAGAACAGTCATCAGACGGCGGCAGACGTCATCAATTTTAGCCATCGCCACGATCCGATCATTGAACGCCGCGATCTTTTGCTCGGTATCGCGGATCTGATCAACAAGTCCATCGAGCGCTTCACGAGGTGGGTGGTGGAACGCGCTCGTCGGTAGAGACGAGGCTCATCAACTCTCGGGCGCTAGCTGTCCCCTTTGGCCGAACGATGCCAAATTCTGAAAGGTGACCGCGTAGGGCATTTACTGCTGCGGTCCTTTGCCGGATCAGCAAATCGCGAACGCGATGCACCATGAGCATGCTCTGCTGCTCGACTGTCTTTGTGGGAACAAATCGCATTCCCGGCCGCTGGACTGCTTCGCAACAGGCTTCTGCATCAGCAGCATCATGTTTATTTGTCTTCACATAAGGGCGAACGTAGCGGGCCGGCATCAGACGCGGCATGTATCCGAGTTTGGCTAACTCTTGTGCCCAGTAGTGCGCGCCACCACAGGCCTCAAGCCCGACCGTGCAAGGCGGAAGGTTGGCGAAAAAGTTCAAAACCTTGCGAGGCAGCTTGCGGCGGACAACAGCCTGCCCATCTTCAACACCATGCACCTGGAATCAGCTCTTCGAGGTGTCGAGACCAAATGTGATTATTGTCATGACAATTCCTCCTGTTTCTGTCGCACGTCATCGGACGGTCGGTGGAGGCCGCCCATCTCATTATGCGCGATATCAACCGTTCGGCGGCACCAGTCCGCCGATGGTTGCCTATCGCTTTCAAAACAACAGGGGTGCGGATTGCGTCGCGCGCCAGGCATATCAGTGGGATCTCGCTCGGCGCGACGGCTTCGGTCACAGCCATGATCAAACTGTGGAAGTTCGAGGATGAGGTACGCCTCCGGCGAGGGCTTCACCGGATGGGTACAGGATGAGGTCAGTGGCAAGGATGCAGATAGCCGCGCTGCGCTGCGTCACGAAAAGTCCGCGGCCGTCGTCGCGAGCCTCTTCGAGCAGTGGGAAAAGGAACTGGGCAAGGTCTCCTGAAAATCCAAAACTGCCGATGCGATCCGCTACGCGCTCACCCGGCGCGAAACGCTGGAACGCTGTCTCACGAGGTGTAATCTGGAAACCCCTCGCCTACGCCATCAAGGCACTGTCAAACGGACACTTGGTCAGATTTTCGATCCCTCTTTCCGTTATTAGAACCTGTTCTTCGAGCTTCACACCATCACGCCCCCCAACCGCGCCGACATACGCCTCCACGCATAAGGTCATGCCGGGCTCAAGGACGTAGTCGAACGCCCCCGGTACGAAGTCCTCGGGATATGCGATTGCAGGATATTCATCGCAAAGCCCAATGCCGTGAATCATCACGCCATACCGCTGCGCTACAAATTCAGCGGGCAGCCTGTGGCTGCGCTCTGTTAGTTCCGTAAACGACACGCCAGGCTTCAGCATGGCCATGTTTGTCATGATATGTTCGTAGGCAATCGCGTGGAGGCGCCGTTGTTCGTCGCTCGGGCGGCCATCCCCACAAAACCAGGTTCGAGAGATGTCGGCACACATGCCGTAAGGCCCGACCATGTCGGTATCGAACGCAAGCAGATCACCTGAAACGATCCGCCGTGGGCCGGCTTCCTGCATCCAGGGGTTGGTTCGAGGTCCTGACGTCAGGATTCGAGTCTCGATCCACTCGCCGCCGCGAGCAATGTTCTCCGCATGGAGAACCGACCACAGTTCTGTCTCGGCTATTCCGGGCTGCAGCTGGTCGCGCATCTTGGCGACTGCGATCTCGCAAGTAGCTAGCGAGCAGCGCATCGCGTTGATCTCGTCGATACCTTTAATCGCTCGAGCGTGCTCCATGAGCTGCATGCCATTGCAGACCTCGATGCCAACGGCATCCAGTGCGCGTAGCCCTGGAATTTCAATTCTGTCGACAGCTAATCGCCGGTTCCTACCGCCGAAGCGGCGCACAAGCTCGTCCACCTGGTCAGCAAATTGCTCGGCTGCCGCCTCCTCCTCATCGCCTGCCACAAAGTAGAAGAATCCTGCGCCGCCCTCTCGGGTCTCGTTGATCAATGGTAGATAGCTCGACAGGTGGCCGCAGCGGTGAAAATCCCAAAGCACGACATATCCGTCCGCGGAAATGAACGCCGCCCGGGAGGGGTTGTGCATAATCCAGATTTGCATGTTCGAGGAATCGGTTGCATACCGGATGTTGATCGGATCAAAGCACAACACTCCGGCGTAATCCCGCTGACGGAGTTGCTGCACAATCCTGTCGAGCCGGGTCTTTCGCATCCGTTCGAGGTTAGGCGCTGTGAGACCCTGATCGGCCCACTCGGCAAATGCGAGATCAGTTGGCCCGATCTCCACGCGATCATTATCATAGATGCTGCCATCCGGCTTAACAGCACCAGCTCCTTTCGAAGGATCGATTTTGCGCTTGACGAGGGAGAACGATGACATGGCGAAGGATCCGAACTTGTTGGTAGACATTGATTTACGGCAAGATCGGCGCGCAGTTGAAGAGGGAAAAAACACCCATCAGGTATAAGTACAGCTTACTTGATTGCCTTATATATCAGTCGGACTGCGGTTACCTGGACCTCTTCGCCGTCTGGCAGCATGCCCGGAGCACAGCATGTGCTCGGTTTTCAAGTTTCGCGGCATCCTCGCCCGATCAAGTGGCCTGAGACAGGCCACTTGATCGCTTTGTCAGCCGCTATTTCAGGCAGCGTCGGCGAGCCAGGCTTTCCCTAACTCGATGTCGAATGTCGGGTGCATTCCGAAGCCCTTAACGTTCTTCGTGGAATGGCGAAACACCGACAGCCAGTAAGGTTGGATGAGTATACCGGAATCTTGCAAAAGCGTTTCCAAGTCCTTCATGATTGCCTTGCGCTTAACCGGATCTGGCACAGCCAAGGCCGCGTCCAATTTCTCGTCGAACTGCGGGTTGGACCATGACGTCTCGTTCCATGCGGCACCGCTTCGATAAGCAAGTTCCAACACCTGAACTCCCAACGGTCGGTGGTTCCAGTTGGTTGCCGACATCGGGTACTTCGACCAATCGTTGTAGAAGGTGCTGGCGGGCAGAACGGTTCGCTTCACCTTGAAGCCCGCCTCACGGAGCTGTGCGGCAATCGCATCGCCCGTGTCCTTGATCCAGTCGGCATCGGGGCTGATGATGTCGTGCTCAAAATCCATCTGACCGGCTTCGGCCATCAGGCGCTTGGCAGCGCCAACATCACGTTTCTTTTCTGGCAGCGGATAGTACTCCGGATGCAGGGGCGCGACGTGATAGTTTGCCCCAAGAGTACCGAGCCCGTTGTATGCAAGCTGCAGCACCGAATTGTTATCGACCGCGAGTTGCAACGCATTACGCACTCGCTGATCATCGTAGGGTTTATTTGTAACCTTCGTGCGGCATATAACGGTCGTCGCCGTCTTGGCTTCAGACGTCACCAAACCCAACGACTCGTACTCTTTGATTTGCCCGGGATAGGTTTGATAGTTGGCATCGACCTCCCCTGAGTCGAAAGCGCTGGAAAGAGCCGAGGGGTCGGTGCCGTAGTCGATGAAGTGAACTTCGTCCAAGAAGACTTCACCGCCCCACCAACTTCCGTCGGTCCGACGCTTGAAGCTGGCTTGCTGGCCGACGTCCCACGATACCAATTCGAAGGGCCCCGTGCCGACGGAATGGGTCTGTATCTCAGACCCATTCTTCTCAAAATCGCGGTGAACGATCAAACCAGGATAGTCCACGAATCCGGGAATGATTGTTATGTCGGGCTTCGGGAGGGTGAGTTTAACTGTATAATTGTCGACCTTGCCGATCGAGCCTTCCCTCGCATTCCCGGTCTTTTCATCGATAAGCCGCGCCATTCGCCCGGCCATAGAATTTCCCGGCACGTCCTTTTCGCACCAGCGCTGCAGATTGAACACTACGTCATCAGCGGTAAAATCGTCACCGTTTTGCCATTTGACGCCCTTGCGGACATGCAGAACGTATTCCGTCGCGGCGTCATTGACGTCCCAACTCTCCAAGAGAGCCGGCTCGAAGGTGTATTCTTTCGTATATCTGACCAACGGCTCCAAGAACTGGCGAAGGACGTTGCCGAGCTCGGGAGTGTCACTGACGCGAGGATCCTTCGCTCCGTAGACAAGCATTGCTACTCTCAACTTCCCGCCCTTTTTCCCCGCCTCATCTGCGTGTGCCGGCGGCACGGCACAGAGCATCGAATACGCTACTGCTGTCGACGCGCCGAAGATTGAAGCGAGCGCCAGGAACTCACGCCGATCCATTTTCCCCTGTTTTGTCTCTTCAGCTAAACCTTCCAGCGACTTGGGCAGGGCTTTGCCCTTTCTATTGAAGAATTTCATCCGAACCTCCGAGTGACATGGTTGCTTGTTGAACGACCTTGGACCGTCATAGTCGGAACGCGGACTTTTCGGGTCTCAATGACATGGCTCTGCGAGTACAGCGCCGCCGCTACGCACGGACTCCTTAGCGAACCTTAAAGTTTGATGTCATGCTGCTGTAGGCGGAAAAGGATGCGGTCTGGTATAACGAGTCTTTATACCAGCACTTTCAGCCGCTTGGCGTCAGAGACGTCCATCCCGCCATGCTTAGTGGGATGGTCCGCCCCACCACCGCCGCGCTAATATGGCCGGCGCAGCAAAATGGAGGATAAGGGAGCTTCGATCGTAGGCGTGGGCACCAGCGCCTCATGGAAGACGACCTCATCGGCAATCGCTAGGGGCGGCCCCATGCATTGCCCTGAAGCACTTGGAGAAATGCGAAGGCGACTGGAAGCCACACGCAATTGCTACTTCCGTGAGGCTCAAATTCGTCCCGCCTATCAGTCGTCGAGCGTGTTCGAGCCTAATGCGTCTGTAGTGCCTCGATGGCGAAGTTCCAACCTGCTCCAGGAATAGACGTTCGAGTTGTCGCCTGGAAATCTTGCAAAGCATTGCCAGCTTCGTGAGATTGAGCGGGTGCTCAACGTTGTCCTCCATAAGGTGGAGCGCCGCAGCCAGTTTCCTGCTCCTCCCAGCAAACGCGAGACCGGCCGGGCTGGTCTGACGGTCGCAACCAGAGCGGCGGCTTACCGCCGTGGCATAACGGCACACCTCCCGACAGATGCTCGCATTGGTATGCCGGGCGACCAGATCCAGGGCAAGGTCAAATGCGGCGAGTTCACCGGCACATGTGGAAAATTGCCCGTCCGTCACGAACAAGGCATTGCAAACGTTCGATTCCTTGAAGGTTTCCGAGAACGCAGCCAACCGTGACCAGTGGATAGTGCATCGGGTGTCTGCCAGCAGTCCCGCCTTTGCGAGTAGCCAGGTTGCTGTACCCATAGCGGTTATTTTGACGTTCCTGCGAGCAATGTTGCGAAGAAAGTGGTTGACCTGCGGCAATTTACGGGGATCTAGAGAATGGCCTGCAACAATGACCACGTGGTCATATCTTTGACCATCGGTGACGAAATCAGCAGCGTCGGCCGCGGCTGCAACTTGGAGTCCTATCGAACTTGGGACTGACTTGCCATCGAGGCTTATCACTCTCCAGCAAAAGACCTCCCTCCCCGCCAGAGAATTTGCGACACGCAGCGGCTCAATATAAGCCCCGAGCGCCAGATGCGAGAAACCTGGCAGGATTAGAATAGCTAGACTGAGTGGCTCTTGCTGACCGACACTATCGGCGGCGAGAACGCCGGCGTCCACAATTGCAAGGTGGGAGTGCACATTCATTTGGTGTTCAATATTGGTTAGGAGTCAAAGCGTTTACTGCCCGCTGCGAACGTTGTGCTTGCGTTTCATGAAATCCTTGGCGGTCTCGACCGCCACCGCAGCGTCACGGCAATAGGCATCGGCGCCGACGGCCTTGCCGAATTCCTCGTTGAGCGGTGCACCGCCGACCAGCACGACATAGTCGTCGCGAATGCCCTTTTCCTTCATGGTGTCGATGACCACCTTCATGTAGGGCATAGTGGTGGTGAGTAGCGCCGACATGCCGATGATGTCGGGCTTATGTTCCTCAATCGCTGCCATATATTTCTCGACCGCATTGTTGATGCCGAGATCGATGACGTCGAAGCCGGCGCCTTCCATCATCATGCCCACGAGATTCTTGCCGATGTCATGGATGTCCCCTTTGACGGTGCCGATCACCATCTTGCCCTGCTTCGGCGCGCCGGTAGCGATAAGCAGCGGTCGCAAGATGAACATGCCGGCCTTCATGGCGTTGGCTGACAGAAGCACTTCGGGAACGAACAGGATGCCGTCGCGAAAATCCTCGCCGACGATGCGCATGCCTTCAACCAGCGCTTCGGTGAGCACGGCGTAGGGCTGCCAGCCGCGCTCCAGAAGGATGTTGGTGCCTTTCTCGATCTCTTCCTTCAACCCGTCATAAAGGTCGTCGTGCATCTGCTGCACGAGCTCTTCGTCGGAAAGCTCGGAAAGGATGATCTCGTCCTCGGACATTCTCTAGCCTCGCTAAGATAAGCTGTGTTTTATTACCCTGCCGGCACCCGTGCCGCGGGTGCCGGCAGGCATACGCCTGAAAGCTTGGGAGATGGAAATCAGGCGACGAGCCAGATTTTTTTCAGGCTATCTGGTTGATCTGATGCATGCCGTAGTTTTTCACCTTGCTGTTCGCCGCCAGAGGTAAGGCTGGGGAGCGTTTTGAGGCCTGATCGATAACTGGTTCAGCATTCCGGGCTCTTCGGCCAAAGCCTCTGTCGGCGCGGCAGTCCCGATCATGTCATAGGCGAAAAACGGTGAACGCACCGAAGACGCTTGCCAAAATTGCAAACTCGCATCGGTCCACCCGTCCCGCGCGCGCTTCCTCCGCCATCGCCTCGACACGCGATCGGTATTGCTTCTAGGCAGGTGATACCGCCTCGCAAAAGTTCTCATGTGCGTTCCTCAGGCAACCCCCTCCTCCGGACACCTCTCGCTTTCGCCCAGCTCAGGCTAGGCTGGGCGAAATCTCCTGCTGGCGCTTCGCAACGAACGCATCTAATTCTTCGCGGACTGCAGCATCCATCGGCGGCGGTTCATAGCCTTCGATGATCGCCTTTGCCTTTTCGCGGCAGCGCTGGGCCATGTCCCTTGATCCTTTTGCTTTCCACTGCTCGTAGCTCAAGTAATCGAGGAGCTCTGGCGCGATGAACGCGTCCTTGAAGTGCTTAAGAGTGAATGAATCGCCTAGATAGTGCCCCCCCGGCCCGACCCGACGGACCGCTTCCAAGGCCTCATCGAAATAGGCGAACGATATCCCTTGCGCGTATTTCGCAATCAGGAGATTTTGCTCGGCGTCCGCCACGAACTTGGCGAAGCAGCAAACCATACCGGCTTCATCCCACCCACCGGCATGAAGAAGGAGGTTCGACGTTGCCGTAGCACCCGACATGTACGCGATGGCGGATTCGTATCCTGACTGGGCATCGAACGTTTTCGACGAGGACTGCGAGGCGGTGGTTCTCCACGGGATGCCGTATCGCCTCGCTAGTTGGCCAATCACTACGTTCAGGAGTGTTACCTCGGGCATACCCGACATGGGAGCTCCACTCCGCATCGAAACGGACACTGAGTACTGTCCGTAGATCATCTTGGCGCCGGGGGCCGTGAGTTGCGTATAGGCGAGCCCCGCGAGCGCCTCGGCATTTACCTGGGCGGCAGTCGCAGCAACATCCGCCGGTGTGTTAGCGGCCCCCAGGACGAAGGGAGAGAGCAGGACAACTTGGTTGGCCTCAGCATAGACGCGTAACCCTTCGAGCATGGTCGCGTCCCAGACGAGGGGAGAGTTGCCTGATATCTGGCCGATTATGACGGCGTTGGACTTCATGAATTCAGCGCCGTGAGCGATGCGTGCCATGGCGATAGAGTCTTCAGAGCGCTCCTGCCCCGTGGTCAAACCGAAGTACGGCAGATTCGTCTCGACAAGGCTGGAACGGTTGATGTGAAGATGCCGCCATGGAACAGCGATGTCCGTTGGTTCGCACGTAAAGCCGCCGGCCACTTGGAAGCCCGGCAACATCTGCGTTAGCCGATTTACATCCTTGAGGTCTTCCATCGTTGAAGACCGTCTCACGCCGTTGATATCCCGTACGTTGGGTGCACCCTGCATTGTGCCGAACGTCAACGTGTCTGGTGAGATTGTAACTCGCCGGTCGATGTCACGGGATCGCAGCTCGAAGCTGCGAGGTGCCTTGGCAATGAGGCCCATTACCATTTCTGGCTCGAGGTGGACCCGCTGACCCTGGACATCAGCTCCCGCTTCCCGCCACTGGCGTAGCGCGGTTTCATCCCGGAAATCAATTCCAATTTCCCGAAGGATCGCGAGCGATGCCTGATGAACGCGCTCAAGCTGGTCGGGACTGAGTGCCTCAACCGGCTTAATCCCGTAGCGAATGGTCGACAGACGCGGCGTCTTTTCTTCCGCTCGGGAAGCCACGAGCGATGCACGCCCACCGCGGCGCGTTGCAGGGAACTTGATTTGCGACATGATGCAATCCTGCTTTGCCACAGACTCCCCTCGTCGTTCCGACGCAGGCTCAGACTGGGCCTTGATATTCCTTGATAATACTTAATCGAAATCATGGAGAAAATCCGCAAAAGACGCAGTCAGAGATAAGTGACACTTATATCAGGAGACGCTTCGCGCGAATGGGCGAGGCTTGCGGCTGCGGCGATAACCAAAGGGTGTTGCCTGCCTGTTTTGAAGCGGAAGCGCGGGCGTTAAGTCTCGGAAAATATTTTGATTTGCTCGGGCGGCATCTGCACATAGTCACTAAACAACGAGCTAATTAACGGCTGTTCTCCGGGCAAGGTGACGGCGGTGCGTAATGGCGTCAAGCACGGGCCTGCCCCGCAAGCGCAGGCCCATTCTTCTGGCGGGGAAGATGCCGCAGCATCGTTAAGCGCGTCGTGCCCTCGACCAGAGTGCCAATAGCCAAGCCGCCGGGGCCTAGAATGAGATCTCCCTCCCAGAGCCGAAACGGCAGCGCTCTCCTGAGGTCCCGACGCCGGGACGAGGGCTTGGCAAGGTCGTCTGTAGTGCTGTGAATGCTGCGGCAAACCACGCTTCCTAGATTGACCTGTCAGCTCTGGATCTGATGGCATGGTGTGGCGGCCTTCGCGCTGACCACGGACAGAAGCATGATCCTGGCGATGAGATGTCGTTCAGTCGTTCAGTGGGGACTTGACGATCGAAGGCCCATTACAGAAGCACTACTTTGGCAGGTTTTTAGCCGCGGGCGAGTTTTTGTTCCCGAAAGAGAGTGTCCGTATTTCATAGGAGGGTCGGCTTGTGGAGGGCCGACCAATGGATGTGGACTGGCAAGCCGATCTTGAGCACTGACTTCAACCGTTTTTGGCAGGTCTTTCACATCCAGCTTGGCGCCGGATGTGTCCGCTGTACATTGCTGGTCTGATCGGGCCGGGCGACCGTAAGAGCGTACACCGATGGCCGCGCGAGCGGGCGATGTCGGCGACGATGAGCTTCATCATTTTGTCGCGGCATGGGTTTTGGACAGCACTCCGGTTGAGGCCGCCCTGCTGAAGGAGGCAGATCGCCTGGTCGGCGACGAGGCGGGTTTTCTGGTCATCGACGACACAGCGTTATCGAAAAAGGGACAGCATTCCGTCGATGTCGCGCTCAATACGAGGTGGGTCTGTGAGCAGCCCATCAGCAATTGAGGGAGGAACTCGGCCTCGACAACTTCGAAGGCCGATCCTGGACTGGATTACATGGGAATGTCAGGAATCTTGTGCGTGAGGCCGGTTGTCGTCATTGGCTAACGAACCTTTCGCCGAAGACGACGGCGAATTGTGTCCTGGCCGCGAACCATTCGCGCGGGGCGCGTTTCCATTCCTCGGCGGCGTGGTTGAGAATCAGATATAGCAGCTTAATCGCGGCGTCGTCATTGGAAAAGTGACCGCGCGTTCGCACGGCCCGCCGCAGCTTTGTTCGGAGCTTTGCGACCACCGCTTCGGCCGTGACTGTCTCTATCGCTATTATACCGAGAGCCCGTTGCCCTGCACGGACCGCCTGTCATGGCGTCCAGAATGAAGGCTGCATGCCTCGTCCTGACTATGGTGCGAATCGGCTTGCCGCGGGTGGGCGCCGACTCGTGCTCAATCTGCAAAACCGCCCAAATCAATGGCAGGCTGGAACTAACGTCGCTTCAGCGGTTGCGCGATCAAAGCTTGGCTCCACGTCCCCGGCCTCCGAGTCGACGACGGCGGTCTCGATCAGGGTCATTCGACATCTTGTATCGCCTTTGTCGGTTTCCGGACCCAGGATTGTCGTACTAGAGCGGCGGACTTTCATGTGAGTCCATAGCCTGCGGCAGTGAAGTAGTTTCTGCATTCTGTTGGAGAGAAGAGATTGCAGATATCGCCAATGGCCTGCCACAGGGCGTCGATGGTTCTGATGGCCTTTGCGCGCAGATGCGCCTTGAGCTTGGCGAAGGCCATTTCGATCGGGTTGAGGTCTGGGCTGTAGGGCGGCAGGAAGAGCAGCAATAGCCTCTGGCCCGGATGGCTGCTTTGCGACTTTATGCGGTGGGACAAAGGTCTGGGTGCCGGCGGGCATGGCGACGGGTGCCGAACCAGATGATGTGGACACACCGGGCGTGATCATGAGGTGTCATTCCAGAAGGGGTTCGACGGCGCCTGTCCGCACCGCCAGGTGACGAGCGTGACCATCGCCCCTCCGCAGCATGGGCAGCGATGCGTCAACGCCAGGCGCTCGGCGGCGACAGCGGCGCTTTCGGCACTCGGTTCGAGATTGTTCTGCTGCTGGCTGATCAGCAGTCGGCGGCACAGGCCGAGCTTGGGGGCGCGATAACCATTGGCGAGGAAGCCGTAGTGGCGGATGCGGTGGAAGCCGTCGGGCCGCGTATGCAGGAGGAAGCGGCGGATGAACTCATGGGCATCGAGCGCCATGACCTTCGTCCTGGCGCCATGACCATAATCCCGCCAGCGGATCGCGACGCGATCGTCGGCCATGTTGATCAGCCGGGAGTTGGCGGTGGCGACGCGGTGGGTGTAGCGGCCGAGATAGCCAGCACCTGTTGCGGCCCACCTCTAGCCATTTTTTGCCTCGAGCTAACAGCTGACAGCGATGACATTTTTTGGCTCGATCAGCCAGATTGGCACGAGTTTTGATTGCGTTTGGGTGTGAGACGGCGAGAGCGTCCAATGGTGGAACGAAGGAAGGAACGCTACATGTCAGGTCGGCAAGAAAGCAACGGAAGATCCACTACATCGAAAATACGATTAACTTAGTCCGTCTATAATTTTATTCTCAAAGGGAACGAATGGCTATGTCGACTTACAGCGAAAACAATCGTCTATCTATTTTGACGGACGACCTCGCGTGTGCAAGGCAAATTAATGCCCGCAACGTTACAGTGCTCAACACCGGTGGCGATCGGGGGCGCGGCGTATTCGCCGCGCGAGATTTCCTGCCGGGGGAGATTGTTATCATTGGGCTAGTTGACGGAATGGAAAAGATACGCACAACGAACTCGTTTCAATTGGACTGGAATGTCCATGCTCTTTTTCAGAAGCCCGCTGTAATTGTGAACCATTCATGTGACCCAAATTTAGCGATTGTAGCTAATCGCTTCGGAGCCTATGACTTCGTGGCGATTGAGCAGATCTCTTCTGGTGTCGAAGTAACCTGGGACTACGCTACATCTGAATCCGAGTGCATCGGCATATCAGTATGTCTTTGTTCATCGGGAAAATGCCGAGGTTCAGCCGGGGGTTTCTCCGAGTTGCCCCGCGATCATCCGATGGTCATGTCAGGATATTACGCGCCATACCTCAACAAAACCCCGCGCAGCTCCCGATAAAGATATGGTCTCTTCCAAAGTTTGTCAGTTCTTAGAACCTGACTCGAAACTGTGTGAGGTGGAGTTGCGCGGCGGCGGAGCATGAGGCGGATAGAGGCGATGAAGACCCACGCTTCGGCGCTTGCGATAGTCGCCTCGAAATCCTTGGCGAGCCGGCGACAACACCCGAGCCAGGCGAAGGTTCGCTCGATGACCCATCGTCGCGGCAGCACCTCGAAGCCTTTGGCCGTGTCGGAGCGCTTGACGATTCGATGGTCCACGTGCCCAGGTCGGCGAGAGCCTGCGTCAGTTTTTTCTCCGCATTGCCGCCGTCGGCGAAGAGATGGCGCAACCACGGGTAAAGCTGTCGAATGGAGGCGATGACGCCGACTGCCCCATCCCTGTCCTGGATGTCGGCCGTATGCACCGTCAGCCTGACCAGGTGCCCCCTCGGGGTCGGTGATGATATGGCGCTTGCGGCCGACAATCTGTAGGCGGTTGCGTTCCAGGGCGGAAGCGCTCCGTTTCCCTCCCCGCTCATCAAACCGGACGTGCGGAGCTACCGCATCCGGTTTGCGACTGGCGTTGTAGGGCCCACGGGGCGGCGCTCGCTGCCCGCGACGAAGACGCAGCAGGCCAAGTTTCTCGGAGATGTTCTCTCAGGAGACCTGGCTCGTGCCACGTCCTTGCAGCTTGTGCCGTTTGCGCAGGAGGTCGCTGACGGGGTCATAGACATGTCGGTCAACGGCTTCGTAGCCGGCGCTCGGGTGCCGTGGCAGAAGTACGTCGACCGACCGAGCAGAACCCGGTTTAGCTGAGCTCGCACTCCGGCCACGCACCTTTGTTTCCCGGCCTTAGGAGTTCGCTGACTTTTGTCTTGACCCGTTGCACGCTCTTCTTGGACGGGCTTGCGCCTAGATACCACCGGCCACCGCCGGGGAGGTAGTGTGGTCCCAACGAGTAGCCAGGGAGCGCTCCTGTCGGGCATCCTTCACCAAGGTCTTGGCCTCGTTGAGTGTCAGCCCGAGTTTCGTCATCACCGTCCGTGTCCACGCCAGCGCCTCGGCTGCATGACCGCGGCTGAGGATGACGAAGTCATCGGCATAGGAGATGACGTGAGCACGGAACGCTTCGCCGAGTCCGAATGTTTCAGGAAGCAGTTAAATGACCGAGAGCAGCGGGCTTGCGACCCCGCCCTGCGGCGTGCCGCACTTGGCTCGCCTGCCCCCCGCTCATGTGTTGTTTCCCGTCACCGTCACGCTCTTCGACCGGCGCCTTCAGCCACAGCTTGATCAGCCGCAGCACGTGCCGGTCGACAATGCGTCGGCCACCGATTTGAGGAGGTCCGAATGCGGGATCGTGTCGAAGTATTTCGACAAATCGGCGTCTCCCACGTCGGTATGGCTCCGGCAGATCAGCCGGTGCATTTCCTTGACCGCGTCGCGTGCGCTGCGACGTGGTCGGTAGCGATAAGCGCTGTCCTCGAAGTCCGCCTCGAATATCGGTTCCGGCACCAGCTTGGCGGCACTCTGAACCACCCAATCCCGAATGGTCGGGGTGCCAAGCGGGCGTTGGCCGCCGCCTGGCTTCGGGAGCATCACCCGCCGCAAAGGCTGTGGCCGGTAGGTCTTCGAGACAAGTTCCTCGCGCAGGCCTGCCAGCCACTTCCCCACGCCTTCCGCTTCGATCTGTGCGCACGCCAGACCGTTCACGCCCGGCGAGCCCGCATTGGCGCGGGCCAGCGCATGGGCATGGCACAGTATGTCATTGCGGCAGATCTTTTCGTAGAGCACATAGAAGCGGAAAGCGGACTCCGCCTTCGCCTACAATGGAGCTTTCTCTGCTGATCTTATCGGGTGTTTCGAGGCTCATCGCCAATCACCCCCTCCTCACCGACTTCGAAGCACACCAGAAGGCAGGGTCCTCCCCTCCGCCGGAATTAACCGGCCTCAACCGTCGTATGACCCTGTCCGACTCCCGCCCGGTCCACCGCCAGAAGCGATGGCGAAGCCGCGACCTCCGACCGGACGCGGGTCTCCCCCGATTACCCCGTATCTCCAACGTGCCGTGCGCAATACCCGGCAGACCGGATAGGTTCCCGTCGCGCCTGCGGGCTTATGCGATAGTGCGGTGTCTGATCGATCTCGGTCTGCGATCCAGCGAAGTCGTCAAGCTGCAGCTTGATGACAACAATTGTGCCGATTGACGACATCAACTGGGCCGACGGTACGATCAAGCTTGTCTGCACCAAGAGCCGACGCGCGGATGCTCTGCCGCTACCGTCCGAGACGGGAGCGGCGATTGCAGCCTTAGGAGCGGCCCGCGACGTCAAACTGGGCCATATTTGTTCGCCATGTTGCCCCTACAACGAGCCGATCACGACGAAGAGCGTCAGTGCTGGCCGGCTACCGCCGATGTGGATGGACGCGGACCGGTGTCCACATTCTCCGCCACAGCATGGCGAGCCGACTTTTGCGCGCCGGCGCGCCGATGAAGGAGATTGCGGACATCCTGCGGCATCGAAGCCTCGACACGTCCGCCTTTACGCAAAGGTCGATCTGACCAATCTTGCAGCTGTGGCCCTACCCTAGCCGGGGAGCGCGCAATGACCGGCGCGCACCATGCTCTCGCTGGCAAAGGACTATTTGTCCGAACGCCGCACCCTTGGTTTCGCCCTCAGGATGCAGGGCCGTCAAATCACCGCCTTCGCCTTGTTTGCCGACGAGCGCGGTCACAGTGGCCCCCTCACCAACGATATCGTCCTGAACTGGGTGCAAGGCCAGGCCAAACGGGCCAGTCCTTTCTCATAGGCCCGGCGCCTCGAGGCCCTTCGCCCGTTCGCGAGGTATCTTGCCCGGCTCGATCCCGGCACCGAGTTCCCACAGACAGCGACCTTGTGTCGTGCACATCGCCGCCTTGCACCGCACGTCTATTCGGAGCAGGAGATCTGCGACCTTGTGACGCTTCGTGCCTCGCTCCTGGGGGCGGGTTGCGGCCGGCAACCTACGCAACGATCTTTCGGCTGATCGCCGCTACGGGTCTGCGCCGGTCAGAAGCACTTCACCTGCGCTGCAGCGCTGTCAATCTCGATGGAGTATTCCTTACGGTTCGGAACACGAAGTTACGCAAATCTAGGCATGTGCCCATACCCGCCAACGTCGTAGCCAAGCTACGGCGCTATCTGGCGGTTCGCGCGCGGCCTGGTGCACTCACCGATGACTCACCCTGTTGTCGCGAAGCGGAGGATCAATATAGTTTTCCAGAAGCTTCGCACCAACCTTGCTTGGCGCGCGGGGCGGCCATGGCAAGGTGCGTATTCACGACCTGCGCCACACCTTCATTTGCCGCCGTATCCAGCTCTGGTACGGACATGGCGCCGACATCGACAACGCCATGGCGGCGCTCTCGATCTACGTCGGCCACGCCAACTCTCCGATGCTTATTGGTATTTGACCGGCGTCCCTGGAACTCATGGCGGTCACTGGCAAACGGTTCGAGCTGTTCGCTCTACGGTTGGAGGGGGTTATCATGACTGACCCCAAGCTGGCATCGTTCTTCCCCATCCTGCTGCAACGGTTTTTCGTCGAGCATCTGGGCAATGAGCGCATGGTGAGTACAACGTGCCCCCGGTCCAGCATCACGGATCGCCCAAGCACGGCGACGCTCTGCTCTCCGGCCTTTTCCGCTGCCGGCGCTGGGGACGCAAGCTGACGGTCCGCTACACGGGAACCAGATATAACATTCCGCGCTATTGATGTTGGCGGGGTTTGCTCGACAATGGCGAGCCGCGCTGCATACGACGACGCCATCGAGGAAGCTCTTCTGCGGATTGTCGAGCCGGGAGCGATTACCGCGGCCGTCGAGGCCGAAGCACAAGCGGCCAGTCTCCTCGATCAGGTTCGTGGTGCGCTGGTGCGCGATCACGCGAGGCGGTACGCTACAGCGCCGATCGGGCATTCCGGCAGTATGACGCCATCGATCCGCAGAACCGGCTGGTCGCGGCGGAACTGGAGTTGGGTGGAACCGGGCGCTCGCGCGTGTCGGCGAGATAGAGAGCAGGATTGCAGCGCATGATGGCTCGACATTGCAACGGCACTTCTATTGCCAACACACGTCGCCGCGCTCGCCGCCGACCTCAAGGCTGGCTGGTCGGCGCCGACGACCGACGCAAGAAGCGCATATTGCGCACCGTCGTCCATGAGGTGGTCGCCGATATCGATGAAGAAGCCTCAGAGATCGTTCTCTTGATCAGTTGGATTGGCGGCGTCCACACCGAACTGCGCCTGCCGAAGCGGCGGCGAGGACGTAGGGCTGTTCCGGCGGCACCTTTCGCGCGCTACGAGGCGGGCGAGACGGTTTGTGCTGTGGCACGCCGGTATGAACTTTCCCCGCGGTAATTGTTCACCTGGCGTCGGCTGCTCGCCGGCCGAGGGGGGAGGCAGCGATATCGGAATCCAGACTGGGCAAACGTGTTGGTTTCATGTTGAAAACCAGCGATAGCTACGCGGGGGCGGCCCGATTTAGAGCTGGCGCAGGTTGTCGACGTTGAATAAACCATCTCTTGACCTTTGAACTTCAGTTGCTGTCTTCCGAACGAGCGTCTCTCGAGGGACGTCATGATCCCCAAATTGTTGTGTTTCAGGTCGTGTCGAGCAAGCCCCATTCGGGATTAAGCGAGCGCAAGCCTTATTCGGCATGTCGCGTGCCCCGGCGAACAGTATTTCCTCCCGACCAGCCGGCTGCTGATCGATGCGTTGGTCTAACGAACGCGGATACCCCAACCTGAGGCGGAGCAACCCTTGTGCTATTCAATCGGTCCATGACGGCACCGGTTTCCTGCCGATCCTAAATCAGGCGGCCTTCTTCACCCGCTTGCCCAATGTCTCGATAGCTAGCTGAATCGTCGATATGACGAAGTCACGTTCTTCGCCGACGAGCGGCAAACGCGGTGCCCGGGTCCATTCAGGGGCCCCGTAGACCAGGTTCTCGGCGAGCTTGATGTACTGAACCAGCTTGACATGGGTGTCGAGATGAAAGGACGGCGTAAGGATGTGGTAAAGCGCGCGTGCCTCCTCGTACTTGTTTTGGGCGCAGAGATGGAAGAGCTCGACGCATTCTGACGGCCAAACGTTGGCCATGCCCGAAACCCAACCGGTGACGCCAAGCGCGCTGCTTTCGACGATCAGATCGTCAACGCCGCAGAAGACGCCGAAGCGGTCGCCGAGTGCGACATACATATCGGTGACGCGACGAATGTCACCGGTTTCCTCCTTAACGCAGACGATTTCCGGAGTGTCGACGAGTTGCTTGAGAACGTTGACCGTGCAGTCGACGCCGTACGCGATAGGGTTGTTATAGATCATGATCGGCAGCGACGACGCGCTGGCGACACCCTTGTACCACTCGACCGTTTCGCGATCGTCGGTCTTGTAGCCGAGGCTTGGGAACACCATTAAGCCCTGGGCGCCGAAGGATTCGTAGAGCTTGGCGTTGGCCTTCGCATTCTCGAGTGTGATTTCGGCGAGGCCGGAGAGAACCGGAATACGTCCGGCTACCACTTCAACAGCTCCGCGGATAATGTCTCCACGATCCTTCAGCGACATCGAAGCGTTTTCGCCGAGCATCGGGAGCACAATGACACCGGAAACGCCTGCCGTAACGAGGCGGTCAAGGCTGTCGTTCGTCGCCCGCAGATCAACCTCGCCATCCCTTGTGAGCTTTGTCGTCACTGCGGGGAATACACCAGCCCATTTTACCATGGTTCTCCATCCATCTTCGATCTAACTGGATCCAATCTACATGGTGACAAATGACATGTCTACCCTTTGAGGTCGCTCTTTTTTGGGGTACCTTCGTACCAGGCCACCATTCGCACCAGCGAAAAGCCAGCTTTTCAAATTTGGGTTTTGGTATCCAAAATGGACAAGATGTTAGAACAGAAGAAGCAGCGCTCGAAATACCGTCTTCAGAGGCAGAGCCTACCAGAGGCGCTGTCGGAGTCTTTGCGGGAGCGCATTCTCAGTGGCGAGTTCAAAGAGGGCGACCCCCTCATACAAGAGGCGATCGCAGCTGAATACGAGTGCAGCCGAATGCCTGTGCGCGAGGCATTTCGCCAATTGGAAGCAGCCGGGTTGATTGTTTCCAAGATTCACAAGGGTGCGATTGTTTCGACACTGCCATCCGAACAGATCATGGAATTGTTCGAACTTCGGGCAACGCTGGAGTGCGATATTCTGGGCCGCTCTCTAGAGCATCTCTCGGACGAAGAATTGGCTCACTCCACGCAAATTCTGAAGCGACTCGAAGAGGCATATCACAAGCGGGACATTGCCAAGGTAGGCGCTTTGAACTGGGAGTTTCACCGCAGTCTCTATCGGCCCGCGGGACGCATTCAGACACTCGCCATTCTCCAAGGCATCAATGTCCAGATTGATAGATATATCAGGATTCAGCTACTTTTGACTTCGGGCTTCGAAGAAGCAGAGTGCGAACATCGCCAAATTCTGAGCATGTGCACAGAACGCGACCGCAACGTCGTGGAGTTTATGCGAGGGCACATAATCCGGGCTGGTCATAACCTTCTGGAAGCGCTCAACAAGCGCCGAGTGAGCGACACTGCGGTGTAGTCGCACTTCACGGAGGCAAAGAAGCGCCTGCCCCAGGCGCTTTGCTTATTCACATGTGCGATTGCACCGGAGCACGATTTGGCCTCTTCCCGAGACGCTCAGTCAGGCAAACGTGAATCGCGGATCGAGCATGTCGCGCAGGCCGTCACCTATCAAATTGATAGCGAGTACGACGGCCGCGATCACTAGGCTTGGATACAATATCAGATACGGTGCGATCAGGGCAAAGGATCGCCCTTCGGCAACGATATTTCCCCAGCTAGGGTGTTCGGGGGGTACCCCAACGCCGACAAAACTAAGGTAGGCTTCGTATAATATGGCCAACCCACAGATATAGGTGGCCTGCACTGCGATCGGGGCCATCGCGTTCGGCAGAATATACTTGAACAGCACGCGAAGCGGACTAGCGCCGCACGACCGCGCCGCCTCAACAAAAACTTGTTCTTTGAGCGTAAGGGTCAAGCTTCTGACCAGCCTCGCTACGACGGGCACTTCTGGTATTGCCAAGGCGATCACTACCGTCAACATCCCACCACCAAAGATGGTTGCCAAGGCGATGGCGAGCAGGATCCCGGGTATCGCCATCAGACCGTCCATGAACCTCATTAAAATCTTGTCTGATACTTGCCCTGCGCCGGCAATGAGCCCAAAGATCGTTCCGATCGTTGTCGCGAAGAACGCCGTAGCCACGCCAATGGCGAGCGAGACCTGCCCGCCATGAATGACGCGCGCCAAGATGTCGCGCCCAAACATATCGGTCCCCAAAATATGACCGTAGGTAGGCGGCTTCAGTCTCAAGTTCGAGCTCATCTCCAAAGGGTCAACGCTGGTTATTTGAGGAGCCAAATAGGACATTAGCGCGACCAGAAACACGAACAGCGCCGCCACGAGCAATGGCCCAGGAAGTCGTGAGACCTGACGCAAAGAGGAAGAAATCATCATACCTTCCCCACTTTACGTGTATCGAATTCGTGGGTCGATAAGTGGGTAGGATAAGTCCACAACAAGGTTTACCAAGACATAGACACAGGCACTTACCAGTAACACCCCTTGAATAACCGGGACGTCCTCGTGCTGGATGGCCTCAGTAAGCAGTTGCCCCACCCCAGGTATCGCAAACACCGTCTCGGTTATTACCACTCCACCAAGCATTCCTGCGAACGAGGCTCCGACGATGGTGATTACGGGAACCCCAATTAGTTTAAGGCAATGTCGAACGACAATAGTGATTTCGTCGAGGCCTTTCGCGCGCGCAACACGAATAAAATCCTGATCAAGAACCTCGATCGCGCTGGCCCTTGTGATCCGGGAGATAAGCGCTGTCTGCGCGAATCCCAGCATGGTCGCCGGAAGGACGACATGTCTTAGAAGCTCCCAATACCCGCTCTCGAGTCGCGCGAAACCCGCCACCGGCATTGAACCAAAGTAAACACCAAAGGTGAAAATTAGAAGATACCCGATCAGAAACGCAGGTATCGCTGTTCCCACGACACCAACGAGCGAGACCACTCGGTCAGCAATGCCGCCGCGATTTCGTGCTGCCAAGAGGCCAAGAGGCACCGCGATTATTAGAGAGATACAAGTCGCTGCGATCGCAAGGATGATCGTCGGTTCTACTCGCGACATAATCAAAGTCGAGACAGGTTGGCTCGAAAAGATCGAGTCTCCAAGATCGCCTCGAAGCACGTTCTGAAGCCAATGAAAATATTGGACGATCATTGGATCATCCAGGCGAAGTTTTTCACGAATCGCCGCAATCTGGGCGGGCGACGCGTAGTCGCCCGCCAGCACAACCGCCGCATCCCCCGGGCTGAGGTAGGTCAGTCCGAACACCACAATTGTCACAACGCCGACGACCGGGATGGTAGAGAAAATTCGCGTGACGAGGTATCTGATCATCCGAGCTGACCCACCGAAGAAACGAGTTCTAGTTACTCTTTCGCTTTATGTTCCAGAAGAATGGCTCAGGAGCCTCGGAGTCAAAGCCCTCGATATCGGCGCCGAACACTACGGCCTCGTTAGTCTCCCCGGTCAGGATAAACGGCACGTATTCCGATGCTCGCGCCTGGAGCTCACTCGCGATCTTCTTTTTCTGGTTTTCATCGACTGCGCCGATAAACGACGTCCGAAGTTCCTCAATCCTCTCGTCGCACGGCCAACCAAACCATGCCTTGTCGCAGTTTGACGCGAGCATCAGGTGCGTCAGCGGAGAAGATGCCGGCTGGCCCTCCATAATGTTGGGGAATAGGGTCCATCCGCCCTCCGAAACAGGGGCTTTGGAGGTACGGCGCGAGGTCAGGGTCGCCCAGTCCATCGACTGAACGTCGACCTTGGCCCCGATTTTTCTCAATTGCTGCGCTATATACAGGGCTCTTGCGTGGGCTGAAGGCCAGTCAGTCGGATCAAGAATGACAAACGGCGTTCCGTCGTACCCAGCTTCCTCGAATAGCTTCTTTGCTGCATCAAGGTCGGCGGGACCCCGGTGTCCGGTATATACCGTCTCGTCTCCATACCTTCCCTCGCAGGTGAGATAAGCATAGCAGACCCGCCAGAATTGCGCGTCGCCTGCGGAAGCGGCGTTGATTTCTTCCTGGTCGGCGAGGGAGGTGAGCGCTTTACGCAGTTTGACGTTGTTTAACGGGGGAACCACGTGGTTCAGGACGAGCAGGCCTTGGGAGGAAAATCCCTTCGCCACCACTAGTTTCAGGTTGTCCCGGAGAGACAGAGCGTTGTCTAGGGGTGCACCGATCCAAATATCTTGGCTGCCGGTCAGCATCGCAGCCATCGCAGTGTTTGCATCCGGAATATAGGAGAACTCGATATTGTCGAAGGTGGCTTCCTTCTTACCTGAATAGAAGCTCGCAGGATCGTTTCTCGGCTCATAATCCGGGTTTCTTGTGTAGATGCGTTTTTCGCCTGGCTTCCAGGATGAATAGTCGAATTCATATGGACCGGAACCAGTCGTGTCGGTGAGTTGCTCGGTGGGGGGGAGAGAGGCAACTCGCTTTGGCATTATGAAAGCAGGGTTGCCGGTTATGTGAGCAAGAGCCTCAGGGACATCGAACGGCTCACTCAGCTCGATACGAAAGGTCAGGTCGTCCACCGCAACGAAATCCTTGAGACGGGCTGCCAATAGCTTACCGGTCTGATCCTGAGAGACCCAGCGTCTGAGCGACTGAATCACGTCATCGGTCGTCATCGGACTACCGTCTGAGAACTTCAGCCCGTCGCGAAGCGTGATCGAGTAGCTTTTCTTATCGTCGCTTAGATCAACTTTGTCGGCCAGAGCAGGGCGCGGCGCCCCGGTTTCATCGAGCTCGAATAGTTTGTCGTAGATCAAATAGGCATGCACCAACGTGTCTCCCGACGTCGTGACTATCGGATCTACGATTTTTAGGTTGCCGGCTATTACGCGGAGCGTGTCCGCCTGTGCTTCGGCTGTGGAGAAGGCGCCAACAAAGACTGCGGCCAGCAGTGCTTGTTTCGTCGGTCTTTTCGACCTATTTGCATTCAACTTCATCTTCGTTCCCTCTATTGGTTTCAATGCCGAAAGGCTGAGATGCCCAACGGTTGCTCCTTTTCCCATTCCTCGTCCCAGACCATCACTGCGTGACCGGGAGAGACCTCGCGGTACTGGCGCACAGGTGGCACGTAATCTGCAGACCGAACCGGACTCTTGATTTCATCATTAGAGACCTGGCGTCTCTGCAGGCGCCGCGCCGGATCGGCGATCGGCACTGCCGCAAGCAGCCGTTTTGTGTAGGGATGCTGCGGATTTTGGAAAATAGCTTCTCGTGGACCGGTCTCGACGATCTCTCCGAGATACATCACAGCCACACGATGGCTCACCCGCTCGACCACAGCCATGTCGTGCGAGATGAAAAGATATGCGAGCCCCATGCGGGCCTGTAGGTCCAACATCAAATTGATGACCTGCGCCTTAACCGAGACGTCGAGCGCCGAGACAGCTTCGTCTGCAACGATTAGCCTCGGCTCGACCCCGAGCGCACGCGCGATACAGATGCGCTGGCGCTGGCCGCCCGAGAACTCATGCGGAAAGCGCTTGGCCATGTCGGGCGAGAGACCCACGCGCTGCATGAGATCAGCGACCTTGTCTCGCGCTTGGGAGCGGCTCGCCAAATTGTTGATCAGCAGAGGCTCGGCGATCGCGGTGCCGACATTCATACGAGGATTGAGCGATGCGAACGGATCCTGGAAAATCATTTGCATGCGATTGCGCTGCTTGCGCAATTCGTTCTGGCTCAGGCTCAGCAAATCCACTCCGTCAAGCAGCACCGAGCCTGAGAGTGGCTCGGTCAAGCGCATCACAGCGCGGCCCGTCGTTGACTTTCCGCAGCCGGATTCACCGACAAGCGCCAAAGTCTCGCCGCTCGTGACACTGAAGGAGACATTCTCGACCGCAAAAACGCGCCCGCTGACGGAGGAAAACATGCTGGAGCGCATCTCGAAGCGCTTCGTTAAACCGGCGACCTCGAGAACTGGGCGCTCGGCCTGCTTGACAGTGTCCGGCACCTCAGTCGGCACATCGGATACGCCAGTCGTTCGGTCAACAACTGGGAAACGCATTGGGCGCTTATGGCCCCTCATTGAGCCGAGTCTTGGGACGGCAGACAGCAGCGACCGGGTATAGGGGTGATCGGGGTGGTTGAAGATGTCCTCGGTGGGTCCGGTTTCGACCGCCTGGCCGTCATACATGACGACCGTGCGATCGGCTATCTCAGCGAGCACACCCATGTCGTGAGTAATAAAGAGGACGGACATGCCCTCCTCCTGCTGTAACTCCTTGATGAGTTCCAGGATTTGCGCCTGAATCGTCACGTCGAGCGCCGTTGTCGGCTCGTCCGCAATCAGGAGCTTCGGCTTGCAGGCTAAAGCCATCGCGATCATCACGCGTTGGCGCATTCCGCCCGAGAAGCGGTGCGGATATTCGTGGAAGCGTGATTTCGCAGCTGGGATGCGCACCCTTTCCAACAGTCTAACCGCCTCCGCCTCAGCCTCCGGACGTGACATGCCACGATGCAGGATCAGCGCTTCTGCGGTCTGAAAGCCGATAGTCAGAACCGGGTTCAACGACGTCATCGGTTCCTGGAAGATCATCGCGATTTCATTGCCTCGAATGCCGCGCATCTCAGCATCCGAAAGGGTGAGCAGTTCCTTGCCCTTAAGTTTGATCGACCCGTCGACCTTGCTGGAACCGGGTCGGTTGAGCCGCATGATCGAGAGCGCAGTCACGCTCTTGCCGGATCCGGATTCGCCTACGACGGCGACAGTCTCTCTCGCGCCGATCTCGAACGACACGCCATTCACAACGGGATTCCAGCGACCTCCCGCCCGGAAGGAGGTGACCAAATGAGAAACTGAAAGGACGGGAGGAGTCCTCTGCTGTCTAGGCACCGCAACAAGTTTAGGTCCAGGCGTGCGAAGGTCTTCCATCACTCTCCCCAGACTTCTCGGAAGACACGCAGCCAGTTCAATCCCAGTATCTTGCGTACGTCGCCTTCCTCGTACCCGCGGCGAATAAGCCCCTCCGTCATTCCGAGGAACATTTCGGGCGTTTCAATTTCCGGCGGGTTGTAATGGGGTGGGCGTGGGTAGGCGTCCGGGTTCCAAGCCCCCCCCCTGACAGCCTGCTCCCACTGGCTGATCACTGTGTCGAGGTCGGAGAACGGAAGAGTTCCCCACCAGTAATCGAGTCCCAGGCCGACATGGTCGATGCCGATGAGCGCTACGAAATGATCGATATGCGCTATCAGGTCGTCAAGCGACGGGCGCGCCGCGGCGCCGTTGGCCGGCACAACGAACTGCGGGACAGAGGTGATGCCGACAAGCCCCCCTGTGGCCGCTGCTGCCTTCGCTTGGTCGTCCTGGATGTTTCTCTTGCTGGGAAACACGGCGGCAGAGTTGGAATGAGAGAAGACCGCAGGTCTCGTAGTCAGCGACAAGGCATCCATTGTCGTCTTATAGCCGGTATGGGTACAGTCGACGATAACTCTGTTCTCGTTCAGCCTCCGAACAAGAGCCTTACCAAACCTGCTAAGTCCGCCGTCGATCTCTTCTTCGCATCCGTCCCCAACATAGTCTTTCCTGTTGTAGGTCAGTTGCACCATCCGCAAGCCCAGCGCTTGAAAGGCCTCGACCAGATTAAGCTCTGTCTCGAACGGTCCTGTGCCCTGAAAATGGAATAAGATACCCATCTGACCATCGCGCTTCGCAGCCTCAATATCAGATGCCTTTTCCACCAGCCTTAGGTCTTTTCTGGAGCGTATAGAGTGCAGCCAACTGCCGATCTC
Organism: Mesorhizobium sp. M0166; assembly: GCF_040322255.1. Classification (NCBI taxonomy): domain Bacteria; kingdom Pseudomonadati; phylum Pseudomonadota; class Alphaproteobacteria; order Hyphomicrobiales; family Phyllobacteriaceae; genus Mesorhizobium; species Mesorhizobium sp. M0166. The sequence goes on from NZ_JAMYTD010000023.1 coordinate 53,539, forward strand.
TTTTAACGCCGCGGCAGGAGAACCTTCGCCTGCGTTGACAGTCGGGGCCGCGCAAGTAACGCCGCCAGCTTTGTAGGACTCCACATATTTCTTCTGCTCAAGAAGCGGAGCCACAGCATCGATTATGACCGCATCGCGGTGAATTCTTTCGGCGTCCAAGCCATTCCTCCCAGAAAGTTCGCCAGCCGGGCCAACGAGGCATACGGTTCCATGCCACTTGGATCCAGAATTGTCAAGGCGTTGTAGATTGGATACAGTTGCCAGTTTCACATCTGGTATCCAGAAGAGAGAAAGTTTGATGGCTGGGATGAGTGTCATTGTCGTCGGCGCCGGCATTGTCGGACTGAGTGTTGCCTACGAGGCGCTACTGAGCGGAGCGGCTGTCACAATCATCGACCGAGACCCTGAGGGCGACAAAGCGTCATTCGGCAACGCCGGCGGCATCGCCGTAACCGAATTGATACCCCTGTCTGTCCCGGGATTGTGGAAGAAAGTGCCCTTCTGGGCTCTGGATCCGCTTGGCCCACTAGCGGTCCGGGTCAGACATACGCCTCATTTATTCCCGTGGCTTTGGCGGTTCGCAAAAGTGGGCTCAGCATCCGAAGTGCGACGGATTTCTGGCGTGCTCGCGGAGATCAACAGCCGCGTCTATGACGATCTCGTGCCGCTCTTCAACACGGTCGGCCTTGCGAACGATCTGTGTTGTAAGGGGGCGCTGACGGTCTACGAGAGCGAAAGCGGTCTGAGACGCGACAGGGCGGAGTGGGATGCAAAGCGTGCGCTGGGCGTAGTGACCCAAGAGTTGTCGGCGTCGCAGGTCAGGCATATGGAACCGGCGCTCGGTCCGATAGTGAAAAATGGGGTGTTCACGCCTCAGTGGTCGCATGTTTCGGATCCGAAGAGGATCGTGGACGTTTTGCGCTGCTGGCTTGCCGATAACGGCGCGGAGATCTTGCGAGGCCAGGTTGACCGTGTAGAGCCTAGAACCGACGGTGCGGCGCTTACGCTAAACGGCGGCAAGACACTGAGGGCAGCAAAGATCGTCATCGCAGCGGGCGCGTGGTCGGCACAACTCGCTATGCAATTGGGGGATCGCGTGCTTCTCGAGAGCGAGCGCGGATACAACACCACGATCGCCTCGCCGGGGGTTGCCCTGGAACGGGAAGTGATATTCGCAGACCGAAAATTTGTGGCGACGCCGCTTTCGATCGGGTTGCGGATCGGCGGGGCGGCCGAGTTCGGCGGATTGAAGGCTGCGCCGAACTTCGATCGCTCCAAAGCTCTCGTTAAGCTCGCCAAGCTCTATCTTCCGGGCATGAAGGAAGAGGGAGGCGTGGAGTGGATGGGTCACCGGCCTGCCACGCCAGATAGCCTGCCAGTCATTGGCCGCTCTGGTCCAAGCCCACACGTAATTTATGCGTTCGGTCACGGTCATCTTGGCCTGACGCAGGGCCCAACAACTGGCAAAATCGTCGGAGACCTCCTGTTCGGACGACAGCCATGCCTTAAAATGGAGTCTTTTTCTGTGGCCCGCTTCTCTCTCAAGAGGAAGCGTCTATAAGATGCTGGACTTTTGCGGCCCGCAAAAGTTCGGCAGGCGATCCTGCTGGGGCGCGACGTTCCGCGTCGATCAGCGACTGTTCCGGCCACAGTGGCAATCCCTGCCCTACAAGCCAGCGGCCGAGCCGGGAAGAGCGAGCCCGAAGAGCGTAGGCTAAGGGCTCTGCGGCGCAGCGCCACCAGGCGGCGCCCACCGCCCCAAAGGTCCCTCGCCTCGCGACATCCAATCAGAAAACGACGAAAGCCTTGCCAGCGACAATCAGCATGATAATTTGCCCGTGACCGCGCTCTGAGAGTCTCATCCAGATTGTCGCGCAGGTCTCTTCCAGATCGCCGCGCTATAGCACACCCTTCGCCACAGCTTCGCCACCCACCTTTTGGAAGCCGGCACGGACATAAGGATCGTTCAGGTGCTGCTGGGCCATCGCAGCCTGGCGACGACGACACTATACGCCCAGGTCTCAACGGCTGTGATCGGCCGGAGCGCCAGTCCTTTTGACCAACTCCGCATGGAGATCACGCCGCCCGGCTGAGCCGCGCGCCATGCGCCCGGATCTGGTGGGGATGTATTCCACCTTCACGAACTGATTATCGCCGCGACCATGCCGGCCAGATCGAATGGGCCGTCTACGCCAAGCCCCCGTTCGGCGGTCCCGAACAGGTCCTCGCCAATCTGGGCCGCTACACCCATCGCGTCGCCATCGCCAACAGCCGCCTCGTGAGCCTGGAGCAGGGAAAGGTCAGCTTCCGCTGGAAGGACTATCGCCACCACGACAAGTCCAAGCACAAGCTCATGACCGTAAGCGCCGACGAGTCCATCCGGCGCTTCCTGCTGCACGCTCTTCCAGACGGATTCCATCGCATCCGCCATTACGGCCTCCTCGCCACGGCCACCGCGTCGCCAAGCTCGGCCAGTGCCGTCTTCTTCTGGCGGCCCAGGCCGCTGACGCCGGAACCCGTCGGCCGACTATCGCCAGTGTTACCGCTGTCTCACAGGGCGCTCCCTGGACATCTGTCCGGGCTGCGGCGGCGCAATGGCCTCGCTCGGCCCGATCCCGCGCAAGGCCCCGACCTGGCCAGACACCTCATGACACGCTGCGCACCGACACGCTCGCACCGCCCATCCCGGCGTCTGCTACGGTCGCCGAAGGCCTTTGCGCGCCGCTAGTCAAAGTCGCAGCCTGGCTGTCGCCAGCAACGCTGCACCTCAGCGTCAACGACCCAATGGCGCCGTCTCTCGCGTCGCAGATGGTCCTGCATCGCAACGACGGGCGACCGCCCAAGAGCGATCGGCGAGACCGCTCCGGCGCCTCGGACACACCGTCGAGCCCTAAATCCCGATAGCCCCGCCCGCCATCCCGCGGTTCAGTTCAATCAGGCTTCAATGTAGTCGCGACCCATGCGTGCCCGCCCAATCGCCACCGCGACTACACAGAACCCTCCAGATTCACTTCCTCATGGAGGTGATTTGCCATGCCCAGGCCCTATTCGCTCGATCTGCGTGAACGCGTTGTGCAGTTTGTCGAGGCTGGCCATTCGCGGCGTGCGGCGCCGGCACATTTTGGGGTGTCGGTTTCGTTCGTCGTGATCCTGATGAGGAACTAACGAAAGACCGAGAGCCTGGCGCCCAAAGCTAGCGGAGGCCGCCGCCATTCCAAGCTCGACCCGCATCATGCGTTTCTGCTTGGTTGTGTGGCCGAGAAGGACGACATCACCATGCCGGAGCTTGCCGCCGAGCTGGCCGCTGCTGCAGGCGTCCAGGTGGCTCCCGCCTCGATCTCACGTTGGCTCATCAGGAACGGCTGCCGCTTCAAAAAAAACGCTGCTGGCCAGCGAGCAAGATCGACCCGACATCAGCAAGGCGCGCCTGCAGTGGCGGGCCAAACGCCAGCCGCGGATGCGGCTTGAGCCACGCCGGCTGGTGTTATCGACGAGACCGGAACCACTACGAAGATGACGCGCCTGCGCGGTCGCTGCCTGAAGGGTCGACGGTTGCGCTCAAAGGCACCGTTCGGACATTGGAAGACGCAGACCTTCATCGCCGGGCTGCACTGCCATGGGCTCACCGCCCTTTCGTCGTCGACACGCCGATGAACCGGCGCATCTTCGACACCTACGTCGAAACGCAGCTCGCTCCGACAGTGGCAAAGGGCGATATCGTCATCCTCGACAATCTCGCTGCCCACAAGAGCCCGGCCGCCGAGGCAGCCATCCGGGCCAGAGGCGCATGCTGCTCTTCCTGCCGCCCTACAGCCCCGATCTCAACCCAATCGAAATGGCTTTCGCCAAGCTCAAGGCGCATCTGCGCGCAAAGGCCATCAGAACCATCGACGCGCCCTGTGGCTGTCGATGCCGGCTCAATACTCCCCAGAAGTGCCGTTTGAATCTTCCCCAGTTTAGCGCTGTCGCCGGTCTTCCGGAGCGCGCTCCGGGAGACCGGCGGCGCGTGATCGTTGATGCTTCTCCTGATGGTCGGGAGAGGGATTTCGGTGATCAAGATCGGGGAGATGATGATGATACTGGATTTGCATCGGCAGGGCCTGTCGGTGTCGGCGATTGCCAGGGAGAGCGGGATCGACCGCAAGCCGGTGCGCAAATACATTGCGCGCGGGCTCGAGGCTCCGGCCTACCCTGCCCCCTGAGTCACGACGAATATAACGCCGCTGCGGGGCTGGGGCCCTAGGGCAGACGCGTGGGGCCTTGTACCGCTGTTAGTGCACCTGAGGATGGCTGAATTCCTGGTTCCTGCCCCATCGAGCGGCGGATGGCGCGCGTGCGGGTGAACAGGTCGAACAGCTTATCGCCTTCGCCCCAGCGGATCGCCCGCTGGAGGGAGGCGAGATCCTCCGAAAATCGAGCCAGCATTTCGAGGATCGCCTCACGGTTGTGCAGGCATACGTCGGGCCACATGGTGGGATCCGAGCCGGCGAGGCGAGTGAAATCGCGGAAGCCGGAAGCCGAATATTTGACGATCTCGCATTTTGTCACCGCCTCCAAGTCGTCCGCCATACCGACGATGTTGTAGGCGATGATGTGCGGCAGGTGCGAGACGATCGCTAGCGTCATGTCATGGTGCTGCGGGTCCATCGTGTCTATGCTGGAGCCGCAACGGCGCCAGAATTGGCAGAGCTTCTCTAGCGCGGCGGGGTCGGTGCCTTCCAGCGGTGTCAAGATGCACCAGCGGTTCTCGAACAGTTCGGCAAAACCCGCGTCAGGGCCTGACATCTCCGTGCCGGTCAGCGGATGGCCGGGGATGAAGTGTACGCCCTCCGGTACGAAGCGCTGCATCTGAGCGATCACGGAGGCTTTGGTGGAACCGACATCGGTAAGGATAGCGCCCTTCTTAAGCACCGGTGCGATCTCCTCAACAACGGCGCCGGAGGCACCGACGGGCACGGAGACGATGACAAGGCCGGCCCCGCGCACCGCCTCCTTCGCTTCGGCTGTATAGTCGTCGCCGAGCTTCAGGTCCTCAGCCCGCTTCAGGGTCTCGGCGCTACGAGTTGTGATGGCGATATGGCCGCCCAGCCGCTCGCGGGAGATGACTCGCGCCAGTGAAGAGCCTATCAGACCGATGCCGACCAAAGCGATCTTTTCAAACAGGGGTTTTGACATAACTATCTTTTCAGGAATGCGGTGTGCGGCGACTAAGCCGCGATGGCTGCTTCGGTTCCGACCGTCATCCGCAACGCATTGGGAATGCGCTAGCCTGCAACCCGCCGCAGCATATAGCCGCCTGCCTTGAATAATCGTCGACCCCTTGCGGGCATGCGGATTGATCTTTGTCAGGCCTGCGATCCCGTCAGAAAACCCCGTCCCCTCTCCCGCTCTCGATGGCACCAATGTTCGGAGATGGTCACCTTTTGCCTGGTGCCACCTACGCCTGCGCGAACCGGTAAGGGCTGGCTCATTATTGCTGTTCGCCAATGGTCGGAAATGGTGTTATCGACCAACTGATTAAGTCGGCGGCACGCTCAAGTATCCCCTCGGTCCGAGCACGGCTGGGTGAAACGGCCATAACATGTCCTATATAGTCTCGGTAATCACCTTTCCTGACGATCGGCGCCTTGGGATCAACACACAATTTGACCTCGACGACACCTTGTACGGCAGCCGCCCGCCTGTCGCCATCGATCCAATCGAGGATGCCATCGCGATCAGGAAGTAGGCCCCGCCACCCCGCGACATTGGAATGCCTTCTGTGTAAATCCCATTCCTGGCCAATGACAAGCTTGATGTGCTCGGTGATGAGATCGATACCGTAAGCCAGCTGAACCGGTTTAGGTCCGCCACCAAGACGCGGATTGACTTCAATGACGACTGGGCCACGCTTCGTCCACCGGAGTTCAATGCACGTTGGCCCCCAGCCAAGGGCGAGCGCTGGCAAACAGCTCAGCGAAACATCGACAATACTTCTATACTCCTCGTCGGTCAGTAGGGCCGGAAATGTGCCCCCCCGAAAGACGAAATGCGGTGGGGGGCCGAAGTTGGCGGCCCCAATCCCAATGGCCTCATTTCCCATTATATGAGCTATATAGAAAGGGCCTTGCGCGAATTCTTCCACCAGCATTCGAGGCGAAGACCGCCATATGTGTTTCCCGCCTAACAGATAGGTCGTATGTTCGGCCAACTCATCGACGTTGCGGCACAATCGGACACCCATGCTGCCGACGCCTACGGCTGGCTTAAGAACAACGGGCAGGCCGATGTCCGCAGCAGCGCTTTCCACGTCCGGCGCATTGGCTGCCATGCGATAAGCAGGTACTGGAACGCCAGCCTGCGCGAGGAGTTGACGTTGAGCGAACTTGTCGCAGCATCGTTCGATGGACGCGGGGTTGGGTCCTGGCAGATGGAAGTGTCGGCAGAGCTTGCCAACTGTCGCATAGACCAACTCGTCGGAGCTCGTAATGCCAGCAATTGCATAGGTCGCATGTAGCCGGGAACACTCGTCGATCAGCGCATCGAGATTGTCTGTATCGATACGGATTGCCTCAAGGCCTTCCGCCGCAAGATAGTCTTGTTTAGTCGGATCAGCCGACAGCGTAATTGGATGAAGGCCAAGACGCTGGGCTGCTTTCACGTATAGCAGACCGTTGCTCCTTGTCCCTTCAAGCAGGATGAGCGCTCTTCTTGTCATGGGCTGTTAACTCCGGCGTTAGTTCTGAGCAGCGGTCCAAGGGGTAAAGCTGGCATTGGCCTTTTACGGAATGTACCACTGTCGGGTGTCTGCAGTTGCGAAGACTTGTGAATTTGTTTTGTAGGATCTGTTGCACGACTGAATGGGCCGATTTCTTCAGTGGTCATGCTGTATAGCAGGGCGTGGCCCAAGCCTGTCCGACACCGCCGGCTCGCCCAACGCTGTCCTGTTGGCAATCTGCGGCGCCCTGGGCCATGGAGTCTATTCTCCGGCATAGCTGCTCGGCCGCTTCAGGCCGGATTCTCGATGCGCTGTATCAGGGTAGAAGGAGGCAGCAACAATGCGCGCCCTGAGGGTTGTCGAGATCGAGCGGCTAAAAGCTTGGTGCGGTCCGCCGGCGCTCGCCGCCTCCGATAAGGAGGTCGTCACCGGCGTTGGTTCTCTGTTCCGCATATTCATCTGGCGCCAGGATTAAACGACTACGCAAGCGGAACTGGTCACGGCAGAGCGATTCCGTCCGGGTGAGCCAAAAGACGCCGCACAGCACCCTTTCGGGATCTTTCGGCTGCTGGCCAACGATGGACCGGCTCCCTCAAAATTGACTTTGTATCCAATCTACACTCGCTTGACTTTTTCGATGCTAAGTGATTCGATCAACCACGCATTTCACACTAGCTCGCACAGGAGTTGGAACCGTGATGACGTCTCTCCGCACATCGATCTATCTCGGCATCGTTGCGCGTTTGCCCTCCCTGGCACTGCTACAGCGCGCGCGCAAAAGCCAGACGGCCGCGCCACTGCGCGTTGGTTCGGCTCGGTCTCGACCTTGAACTACGTCAGGAGTAATGCCGAATATTGGGGGTTGGGGAACCTCATTCTCAAGCCACTGCTCATCCTGACAAAAGACGGGAAGGTGGGGTCCTGGCTGGCTGAATCTTGGAGGCAGCCAAACCCGACGACATACGTCTACAGACTGCCAAAGGACGTCCGGTTTTCCAGTGGCAACGAGCTGACGGCCGCCGACGTGGCTTTCTCGTTGAACTTCTATCGGGAGCCCGGGTCCACCAACGCGTACAACTTCCCGGCAACCCTTAAGGATATCACCGCTATCGACCGGTACACGGTGCAGATCTCGCTCAGCGAGCCGGACGCAGCTTGGGCAGTAGCGCCCGCGGGGCCGCAGCTCGGCATGTTCGAGAAGGCGTTCTATGAGCAACATGAGGCCTCGTTCGGGCAGCCCGAGACCGGTGTTGTCGGCACCGGACCGTGGCAGCTCAGCAGTTTCAACCCAACCAGCGGCGCGGAGCTGACAGTCAACCCGCACTACTGGAGGGGCCTCGTCCCGATCCAGAGCATTTCTTGGAAGTTCTTCTCCAGTGAGAGCAGCGAGGCCCTCGCATTCCGCGCCGGTGAGATAGATGTTGCCTTCCCTTCGGACAGGCGTTCGTTCGCCGCGACGTCCGGCATCAATCTCAAAACCGCACCAGGAGTGGCGAATCAAGCGCAGTTCACGATGAACACGCTTGTTGATCGGTGGGATGATGTGCACCTGCGCCGCGCGGTCGCCTATCCGTTGGCCAAACCGGTGCTGATCAGCGCGTACGGTGGTTATGCCCAGCCGGTGAACACCTTAATTCCGCCGACGATGCTGCTCCAACTCGGGAGTCAGAAGGAGGTCGCCGCGGCACTGAGCTCCGTATCTGACTACTCGTACGACCTGGGCAAGGCGAAGGAAGGAAATCCAACATGCCTCGCACATATGTTTCAAGGAGAGTTAGTGTGCCGATCCAGACGCCCAACAATCCAATGACGGATCTCAAAGCCCCTTTGTTGCCGTCTCATCGCGTCGACCCGGCACTGCTGGACCAGGCACGTGGGGAAATGCAGCGCGATGGAGTTCCGGGAATCGCACTCGGTGTCTACCATGACGGCTGCGCCGCGACCGCTGGCCTGGGTGTAACGAACGTGTTGCATCCGCAGCCAGTCGGCGGCGACACGTTGTTCCAGATCGCGTCAATCACCAAAACGTTCACCGCCACTGCCGTCTTGCAGCTCGTAGAGCAGGGGCGACTCAGCTTGAACGACCCGGTCCGCGCCCACCTGCCGCAGTTCACCGTCGCAGACGCAGATGTTTCAGCTGCCGTGACCATCCGCGATTGCTTGACCCACAGCTGCGGTTGGGAGGGAGACTTTTACGAGGACCCCGGCTGGGGCGATGACGCGCTGGCCGCCATGGTCGCGCGGATGCGCAAGCTGGTCCAGGTGACGCCACTGGGTCGGATGTGGTCGTACAACAATGCTGCCTTTTACGTTCTCGGGCGGATCCTTGAGGTGCTGCACGGTCGACCCTTTGAAGACGTGCTCGCCGAAGCCCTGCTCACACCTCTCGGTATCGACGGCACCTGCTTCTTCGCGCATGATCTGATCCATCGCAACTTCGCCGTAGGACATGCCGAGTTCGAGGGGCAGACAGTGATCGCACGGCCGTGGGCGATGCCCCGCTGCGGCAATCCCATTGGCGGCCTGATTGCAAGCGCCGACCACCTTATGCGCTACGCGCAGTTCCAGTTGGAGGGGGCGGCGGTGCTCAGCGACGCCATGCGGTTGGCCGCCTTCGAGCCGGCCGGTCCCTCGAGCGACACCCCCGCGATCGGCTTGGGCTGGTGGCTTGACGACACCACCGGAGAACGTGTCGTAAGCCACAGCGGTGGGGCCAACGGCCAACCCTGCCTTCTCGCGATGATCCCGTCACGGCGGTTTGCCTTGACCGTGCTGACCAACGGCAGCAACGGGTGGATCACAGCCCGGCGGCTCTTGAAGTGGGCGATGCGGACCTACTTCGACCTCGCCTCGCCCGAGCCTCAAGCTCAGACGGACTCCGATGCGGACTCCTGGCTGGGGACCTACGAGGCCCGCCTAGAACGTCGCGTGCTGCGCCGCGAGGGAGAGCGGCTCGTGCTCGATCTAACGGACGAGGAGTGGCTCGACGGTATGAATCCGCCTCCCATTTCGCGGTGCGGTCTGGAGGTCCAGCCGGCTGGTCGGGACACGATGCTTATCCAGCCAGGCAAGCGCGCGGAGCAGATCGGAAACTTCTTGCGCGATACGAATGGCGAGATCCGTTGGATGCGCATCGCCCACCGGGCCGCACTACGCAAGTGAACCCTGGGCACGCCTCGGCGCCCCCTACTGCGAGCCAGACATCACATCTCGACCGTTCAGGTTCAAGGTTCAAAGAGGCCATTGCTTTTGAGAAGCGCACAACATCGACGAACAGAAGTGCATCTTTGCAGGTCGCGGGAAAGCGAACTATTGGCCTATGATGAACTACTTAATCACACCCGATCAATATTTCATGACCTCGCCAGCAGCACGATCAATGAGATAAAATCGCTCGAGCGAGTTGGCTTTTTCTATGAGCGTCGGGTCGCCACGACGCCGGCAGATTTCCTTCAACCAGCCATACATATCCTCGCAGTGGACCTTGTGGAAAAAGTGAAGCTTCGCAAGAATCGCGACGATCTCTCGATAATTGGCCTCACTGATAATCTCAGATAATCCCAGAATGGATGCGAGCGCTTCATTGGTCCACTCCTTGCGGATGTCGACCCTGGCATTTCTTGCCAATGGCTCTTCGACATTTCTTGCAACCTCGTCCAGAGGGCGAGTCCCCTCGATGTCGACCACAAGATGTAATCGTGGTGTTGGTGAGAAACATCCCGCGCTGTGCGACAGGCTTGCATCAAGGAACCAGATCTCACCTAGTCTCATGTGGAATATATTATTCTCCTCTGTATTTGCACACCTCTCATTAGTGTCTATAACTAAGTGCAATCTAATAAACTTCCCGTCTAGTTCTAAGTAATCGCGGTGAGGAATTATACAAGCATTTTCTGATATGCGGATGGTCCGCGCGTAACGTATAGAGTCCCTATCAAAGTGATTTTCTAACAATTCATTGAGATAGGGCAAGGATTGGCCGAGAGGTGTTGCCACTGCTGGGCTCTCGTGGACGACCACTCTCTCCTCCTCCTGCTTCCCCGACCGATTGCGGAGCATGCAGAATTCCCACCGCCCGCACGCGAAATCCGAATATTCGGTCGAGAACTTGGACTTCGCCAAGACGGCCAAATCATCTGCCAGTCGCCTTTGGTCAAGCTGGACCACACCCAATAGCTGCGTTGTCATTATCTAGCCTCCGAATTTGCTCACTTCGAAAATCAGGCAGCCTCTGTGCGACTTATCCTATGGGATATGCGCGTTGTGCCTCGTTCCTGGCCTCTTCCTTAAGGAAGCCATATGGCTCATTCTGCATGGCGCGAACCAATATGGACTCCATGTCTTTCACGCTGACGAGCCTTGCGTAGGTTCCACCCAGCTCGAAGTCACGCCTGACGTCCTTCAATTCATGATCGTCGCGAGCGACGTCACGCGCAAGAAACCTATACTCGGGCCTTCCCACAACATCGCGAACATAGATCGATGATGAGACGTTCAGCGGCCCGGTCCCGAAATCAACGATACCGTCGATGTCGGTCGTCTTCATGTACGGCACATGCGCCAACAATTCGCAGCGGTGCACATGGGTAGCGACCGGGGTACCTAGGCCCATGACAAAGCCTCCAAGCTGGCTGATCAATCCAAAAATCGAGTCGTCACCGAACGGACTACATTTCCACCAGTCGGCTTCACACAATTCCTGCGTTCTCGGGCCGGTCACGACCATTGAGTAAGCGGGATGTTTGGTGCGCCCAGCAGGAAGTTCTCGCATCAGGAGATCTGCCAACACCCCTGCTTCTGATTTGGTTTGCTTCCAATGAAAACGCTGCGTAGTGCAGTAGCTCAAAGTGAACGCTGGGAGAATAACGGTAGACGATGCGGAGATGCGCTCTATCCCTTCAAGAAGGATGGTCGCCGCCTCCTTGGCAGTCACATTTCTTAAAGCTGCAAGCGATGAATGCAGTACGACCACGCTCGGGTCCTGATTTTCAATGTATTCGACTATTTGTTCCAACTCGTCCTTAAGTTCGGCCTGCTGTCCGCCCTTGCCTGTAGTGCTCGCATGAGATTCGCTGCGATCTACGGATTGAATTCGCGTTGACCACTCCCTGAGCGACAGATCTTGCTCTTGATAGACGTCCTCGCCAAACATGAGGTTTGCCTCGGCCAACTCGAGTTGGATGTCGAGGAAGTTCAATGAATCTATCTCGCACTCTCGAGCCATTATGTCGGGAAAGACCCATATTCCCTTGGCGGCGTGTACCGCTCGCAGCAAGTGATCCAACGGTGATCCAGCCGACTGTTCAGTCTGCGGTGTGGTAGGTTTGATGTTACCCCGGAGCGCCTCCTTGGCAATTTTCTGAAGAGCGCGCTGATTGAGTTTTCCATTGGCGGTAAAAGGGAACCCGGCTAGAGGCACGACAAGCCTCGGAACACGATCATCCGGCAGGACATCCGTCAGTCGCCGATGAACTTTCATCACGTCGGCGTCCGCAGGCGTCACCATGCAGACCAGATCCTGGCCCTGATCGTCGCCTTTATCCACTACGACCACCGCTGAGTCGATGCATAGGCCTGTCCCGTCGATAGCGCTGGTAATCTCCCCTTTTTCCAGCCGGGTTCCTCGATACTTGATCTGATCGTCGTTTCTTCCAATAAATCGCAATCCGCTATCTACGGACGCCACGACATAGTCTCCCGTGCGGTACAGAATTTCTTTGCCGTTAGCAGTCGAGAATGGCACGAAGCGAAGTTTCGACTGCGCTTCATCCGCAACGTAGCGTTGGGACGCCTGCACGCCTCCCACCCAGAGCTCGCCCTCAACGTCAAAACCAACGTTGGCTTTGTTTTCGTCAAGAACATAGAAATCAACGTTGAGCGCTGGTTTTCCGATAAACATCGGCAGGTCTGCATCACCACGACGGCAATAGTGATAGCTCACGGCAACACAGCACTCGGTTGGGCCGTAGCTGTTTATTAGCGTCGCGCTGGGAAGCACCTTGTAAAATCGCCGCCGAACAGAATCGGGCAGGGATTCGCCATTGCAAACAATGAACTTTAGATCGACTAACCGTTGCGCTAAATAAGGGAGCCGTTCGAGAGTTCCAAGGAAGCGTCGCAGCAACGTTGGAACCATCTGAATGACGTTCGTACGGCTTTGAACTAGGAATTCGATTGTTTGAACGATCTGCGCATTTAGTTGCGTGGTAGGTAAAACGATTGTGCCGCCGGTCGCGAATGGTACGAAGAACTCCGGAATCGAGACATCGAATGCTGGCCGTGTAAGCTGCGAGATGCTGGTGCACTCCGAGAAGTCGACCATGTCGATGTACCAGTCGACCAAATTTAGAAGAGCTCCGTGGGAAACCGGCACCCCTTTCGGGATTCCAGTGCTCCCGGAGGTGTGCATGATGTATGCTATGTCTGAGAAGCCCGAGTTGATGCCCTCGCCCATCGGAATGCCCTCAACGCGCATCAAACCACTTGGATCCGAACTAACGGTCGCTTTGGCGTTCGTATTGCGGATTATGTGGTCCAACCGGGCGTTGGAATCCGATGGATCAACAGGCACGTAGGCAACACCCAGCATTTGGGTAGCAAGAATGACGGTGACAAGATCAACCGATCGCGGGAGGTTGACTACTACCGCATCGCCAGGGCGGATGCCGATGGCTTCGAACCGCCCAATAAGACTTGACGCGGACGTCCCCAACTCCCGATAGCTTACGTCGCCGCGCTCATTCGTACGCACGGCAATGTTCGATGGAAATTTGTCCAAAGTCCTAGCGATAATATCTGGCAATTTGTCCTGACCAAAGCGTGACGACCGGCTCGGACCGGATAGGGTCGGGATCAGGCTTTGCATCGTGTGCGTCTCCATTACAATTTCCGTTCAGCCCTGAGGCTTTCAGGTATCAACTTGGGAGCTTTGCTCGGTGACGAGGTCTGGTCGAAGTCAAGGCCGCGAGAGGGCGGCCAATCTCATTTTTCGCTCAGCATCACGACATGGGACCTTCAACAATCGTGCCAAATAAGCCTGAGAGAGCCGAAAAAATGTATCCGCCTAGTTCAATGGTTTACGGCGGGAACAGCCCGAACGCTGTCGTGTCGTGGCCGATAGATCCGACAGCAGTTGTCGGTTACCCGACGTCTTCCGACAATGGGATACTTCGCGATGTATCTGGAGATCGCTTTATCAGATTCGCTATGCGAACCCACGCAGCCAGCAGCCGTCTCAGGAGAAGTCACGCCTATGCCGCCGGATCACGGACTGGACCGCCTGATGGCATCACAATTCAGGAGGCTGCCTGCGGGAGCGCGCGGGAGTTTGGCTCTGGTTTCCCGAGCCTCCGTGCGAATATGCAAAAGAAAGAGCCGAAGATGTTTCGCCCCGCCAATAAGTCGTCGAGCTCGAAATTCGTGGCTTACGAAGTCCCCGCATCCTAGATAAGATGGCCCTTGCGCCAGCTTGCTGCGCGGCACGAAAAACCGCGTTGATCGTATTTCGGCTCGGCCTCTGCACGGACCTTATGATTCTTTAGCCGTTGGCTTTGGGTACGCGTTTGCCAATTTGAGGCGCGCGCCTGTTCGGTTGAGAACATCCACTTGAAGGGACGCCACTGGTGTTCCGCAGGTGCTCCCAGGCAGCAGTCTCTGGAACGAGGCGATCGTAGCTTTCAAATCCGACGATCGAGGCACCGGCCGCCCAGAACGCCGATTTCGATCTCGACCATGTTGAGGCAGTTGGCGTGCGGGTCGACAGATTGTCGAGCACCATCCTGACGCGTTCGGCTTGGGGGGGTAATGTCGACGAGGTCGCGCATGCAGCGGGCGGAGTCGTCGGCCGCGCGCCGATCGGTAATCTTCACCTTGCGCGAAGCCGCTCGCGAGCGCGCCGTTAATAGCGCTGTAGCTGCTACGCGGGAGCGGCGAGGGTGTGGCATCCTTTGGCGCTGTCGAACCTACCAAAGGAGCGCCCCCATGTCGGAAGCATTTGACGCGACCCGGTCCCTCGCCCCTTCGACCAAGGTACGACGTTGGTTGTTGTGGTCGAGATGAGCCAATCGAAGTGGCTGGTCGCAGCGATTGTTCCAGGACTTGAGCGCCGAACGCTCAAGAGACTTGATCCTGATCCGCAGATACAGCTGAAGCTGTTGCATTGCTGGCGCAAACGAAGCCGAGCAGTCAGGACAACTGATTAAGCGGATCACGGTTGCCTACGAGGCTGGACGCGACGACTTCTGGCTGGCGCGCTGGCTGCAGGGCCGGGCCGTCGAGGCTCATGTGACCCATCCCTCGAGCGTCGCAGTGTCGCGCGAACACCGGCGCGCCAAGACCGATCGCCTCGACACCGAGCTTTTGATGCGCGCCTTTCTCGGCTGGTTGCGCGGCGAGTGGCGCCACTGCAGTATGGCGGAGATTCCCACAGTCGATGAGGAGGACGCACGGCGGCCGAACCGCGAGCGGGACAGCCTAGTGCGAGCGAACGCAGATTGTGAACCGCATCAAGGCAATCCTCGCCCGCTTTGGCATTCGCGCCTTCAAACCTATTTTGCGCAATGCCAAGCAGCTGGAATCTCTGCGCACCGTGGAAGGCACTTTGGTGCCAGAGAACACGCGCGCCGAACTGAGCCGCAACTATACCGAATGCGGCTGCTACACGAACAGATCCGCGAGATCGAACGCGAGCGCTTGCGCCCCGCTTCCACGGTACCTGCGGCGGAGCAAGGGGCGCATGCGATGGTTCGTCTCCTCGCGCGGGTCATCGGGATTGGCGTCGAGACGGCAGACATGCTGGTCCATGAGATTTTGTCGCGCGACTTACGCGATCGAAGAGCAAGCCCGGGACGCGGGTCTCACCGGGCGCGGCAAACGCCGGCGCGAGAAAGGGCTCGCACGGGCCGGCAATGCGCGCGTTCGCCACGGCATGATCCTGCTGGGGTGGCGCTTTCTACAATACCAAAAGGACAGCGCCATTGCCCAATGGTTTACGGCGCGCACCGCCGATGGTCGCGGCGGCACGCGCAAGACAATGATCGTGGCACTGGGGCGCAAACTGTTGATAGCACTATGGCGACTGGTCACGACTGGTGAAATCCCGACAGGCGTCGTTTTGGCGCTCCATGATGCCAGAGGAGGGAGACAGCCGATCCGGCGGACCGGAAGAGGTCTGCTGGCAAGGATTTTCCGAGGTCGCGGTGCCATCGCGGGCTCACGTGAACTTGTCGTATCGGTCATTTTCTTTGAAGCCAGAGTATACTAGTTTAGCCAGTTTTGACGCTCGGTTATATTGTGTGTTTGACGAGATTCCCCGC
This sequence comes from Mesorhizobium sp. M0166, assembly GCF_040322255.1. NCBI lineage: Bacteria > Pseudomonadati > Pseudomonadota > Alphaproteobacteria > Hyphomicrobiales > Phyllobacteriaceae > Mesorhizobium > Mesorhizobium sp. M0166. The sequence continues at coordinate 69,550 of NZ_JAMYTD010000023.1, forward strand.
CTCTTCAGCGCCGCCAGACGCCAGTGCGATATCATTCTTATCTGCGTTGCAAAAACAGCGTTTAAACTCTACTCATTAAAAGCAGCATCAAATGGACATCTGGTAAGATTTTCTACGCCGTTCTCGGTGATAAGGACCTGCTCTTCAAGCTTCACGCCCTCATGCCCCCCCAGGGCGCCGATGTACGCCTCAACGCAAAGCGTCATTCCCGGCTCGAGCACATAGTCGAATGCTCCCGGGATGAAATCTTCCGGATACCGGATGGCCGGATATTCGTCGCAAAGGCCGATGCCGTGCATCATAATACTGTAGCGCTGGTCTACAAATTCCTGGGGGAGCTTGTGACCCCATTGCGTAAGTTCGGTGAACGAGACGCCGGGCTTAAGCAGGGCCATGTTTGTCGTCACGTGCTCATAGGCTATAGCATGCAGCCTTCGCTGTTCGTCACTCGGCCGGCCGTCGCCACAGTACCAGGTTCGGGAGAAATCGGCGCACATGCCGTAAGGCCCGACCATGTCGGTATCGAAGGCGACAAGATCTCCTGAGGCAACGCGACGTGGCCCGGCTTCCTGCATCCACGGATTTGTACGAGGGCCGGACGTTAGAAGCCGCGTCTCGATCCATTCGCCGCCGCGGGCGATGTTCTCAGCATGAAGAACCGACCACAGTTCGGTTTCGGCTATCCCTGGCCGGAGCTGCTCTCGCATCTTGGTAACCGCGACTTCGCAAGTAGCTAGCGAGCATCGCATCGCATTGATTTCATCGATCCCCTTGATCGCTCTAGCGTGTTCCATAAGCTGGATACCATTGCAGACTTCAATCCCGAGGGCGTCCAGCGCGCGTATGCCCGAAATTTCAATCCTGTCGACGGCAAGACGACGATTTTTGCCGCCAAAGCGGCGCATCAGTTCGTCAACCTGTCCAGCGAACTCCTTTGCGATGGCCTCTCCCTTGTCGCCGGCGGCGAAGTAGAAAAAGCCCGCCCCGCCTTCCCGGATCTCATTGATGAGCGGGAAGTAGCTCGACAGGTGACTGCAGCGGTGAAAGTCCCAGAGAACGACATACCCGTCCGCCGATACGAAAACGGCTCGAGACGGATTGTGCATGGTCCAGATTTGCATATTCGAGGAATCAGTCGCATATCGAATATTCAGCGGATCGAAGCACAGTACGCTGGCGTAGTCCCGCTGACGTAGCTGCTGAATGATGCGGCCGAGCCGCGTTTTCCGCATCCGCTCCAGATTCGGCGGCGTCAGACCCAGCGCGGACCACTCGGCAAACGCGATATCGGTCGGACCGATCTCCACTCGATCATTGTTATCGATACTTCCGTCCGGCTTCAGAGCACTCGCCCCTCGTGTCGGATCAATTTTTCGGTTCACGATAGAAAAAGAGGACACTTTGAAGGTTTCCCAATTGCATGAACGCCGACCGTTCGCCGGCAGGATTACGCGCCAACTTTAAGTTACCGAAGGCGGAAAAAACTCGCCATGTGAATTCAGCTGACCAATCTGCTGGCCAGCAGCTATAGCCATGTCACTTCGATACCGGCGAGACTTCCAAAATAGCCACAAATCGTAGCCTCCTGAAGCGATTCAATTGATTCCTGATCCAAGGGTTTATGCCCGCTGGCGCGGGCAAGACTTTGCTCCCACTGGAAAGGCCAGCGACAGCCAATCCCGGCTGTTCGTCGTCGCTGTCACTCCGGCGTCATCCAATACCACGGGTAGGCCCTGGGCAGAGACAGCCGGGCTTGCAATGGCGCTGTCGGAAAGGTCTCCATGCCGGTCAGCGGAGCTCTTCATGATAGTTCGCGCTTCGATTGGGTTGATCTGGTTTGGGGCCAGTCGTGGCCATTAGGACCGGAGCGGTGCCAAACGGGTTTCGCATTTTCCAAATGCGGGAAAGTGTCGACATACTTTCCGAATTTGTAGGCTCCGCAAGTGATCGGCTTGTATCGTGCCGGGTTCGCCTCTGAGACGCAGCTCTCCAGGGGCGCGAAAACAGCGTCATGGTCGGCGTCGATGAAAAACGGGATCGAATAGCGTTCCCGCCCGGAGGTGTTCACCACCCGATGCAGGTTGGCCACATAAAGGTCGTTGGTTAGCTTCTGCACGAGGTCCCCAATGTTGACGACGAAAGTGCCCGGGATCGGCCTCCCCTCGACCCAAACACCATTCCGGTTCATCACCTGAAGCCCGCCGACGCTATCCTGCGCGAGGATGGCCACATTGCCAAAATCGGTATGCGCGCCGATACCGATCATCTTCTCGTCCACGACTCCGGTCTGCGGCGGATAGTGTTGCAAGCGTTGGATCGTGATTGGATCCTTCATTCGCGGCTCGAAGAAGTCTGATGGAAGATCAAGGCTGAGTGCTATGCCGCTCAGAATCCTCTTCGAAAGCTCCTTCATTGCTTCGTAATAGGCCAACACGGTCTCTTGGAAACTGGGTAGCGTGACCGGCCACTGGTTGGGCCCAAAGAACGGCCCTTCGACACTCCGCCGCTCGGAGCCGATGTCGAAGCACTCTTTAAAATCCTTGGTTTTGCACGGATCGGTGTTCTCGCCGAAGAACTCAATATAACCGCGTAACGCGACGCCGGAATTGCTGATGTGCAACTTCATCTTCTCGTCGATTGGCAGGTTGAAGAACGCCTGAGCCTGTGCAAAGGTCTCGTCCACCAATTCCACAGATACACCGTGATTCTTGATATACATGAAACCGGCATTGGTCAGCGCCCATCGAATTTCCTTGGCCACGCTTCGTGCGTCGCTTCCATCGAGCAGCGGGCCCACATCGATGATTGGGAGTTTGTCGAAAGGCTGACGGTGGGAGCGAAGCCTATCGTCGAGCTGCAGTTTCGATTTGGTCATTGAACTTCATCCGCTTTTCAGAGTCAGAATTCCTGGCCCAGTAGTTGACAACTGAGTTTGGTTCTTGCCGGCTCGCATGTTCGCAAAGCGGCACACAAATCGCCGCTACCTAACGAAATCCGGCAGCGACTATTGATCTCAATGAACGTAACTGTGGCGTTGCGAATAAGCAAGTTAAACTTCATTTAAGATAAATAGAACTTTATATTTCTACTATTGCAGAAATTTTAAACTTTTCTTATATTACAGTTGACGTTCGTGCATAGTTATAACGTACCTCTGCACAGTCGAGTTTCTTGCCTTGCGTCCGCGAAAATTTTTCGACAAGGCGGACATCACGCTGCGCACGGAGTTCGCTTGATCGACCGCAGCCGGCAAAGGGGGTAAAGAGCTCCTGTGGTTGCCGCCCGTAATGCAAGAAGTTTCCAACCCTTCGATGTGATCGAGAGCAGTCTTAATGTCAGGCCGTTGCTTGCGGCGTTTCCAGAAGCCGCTGGCCGGTACGGTGATCCGCCGATCAGGTCCAAATCTCATCTGCGAGCACGTTGGCTCTTTGGCTCAAGCTGGTTTTCCTGATCCAGAGCTGTTCGATCGATTAACGTTTTTGTCAGTCACGACCGACTGTCTCCTGCTCGAATCTTTGGCCGCCGTTCCTTCCACGGCCTGGCTTCCTCAAGATCGCGTGCGACGCGAACTAAAGTAGACTCATCTCCAAAGCGGCCGACGATTTGAATGCCGATCGGCAACCCTTGGCTACTTTCGCCCAAGGGCAAGGATACCGCAGGTTGCCCAGTGATATTGAAAATGGGCAGGAAGCAGCCCTTGTAGCTACGGCGCACCCACTCTTCCAGGGAAAGCGTTGTATCGGTAAGAGCCCAAGTGCCGCCATGCGCATGAGGCAGGATTGAACAGGTAGGGGTCAACAGAATGTCTAAGGCATCGATCGCCTTCCCCACCTGCAGCTTCATTTGCTTCCTGGCCTCTTCAAGCTCCCGGGACATCGACAGAACACGTTCACAATCGGCCAATAAACGCTTTCCACGTTCGTAATATTTCAGATTGATCGGCTCCAAGGTATCCGGGCCAATAGTGCGGCCCATGGCCCGCGCTTCAGCTTCGCGCGAACTCGCGCCTAGATCGTGGGCGAGGAAAACCATTTTGATGTACTCATCGAAGTCAAACGGTGGCTTGATCTCAGTCACTTGGTGACCCATCTCCTCCAGAAGTGAGGCGGTCGAATCCACCACTTCCAGGATCTCCGGCTCCACGGGGATCCAGCCCCACGTAGTCCTTGCGACCCCCACCCGCAGCATACCTGTGCGCTGCGAGAGTTCCTCAATATACGGACGCGTTGGCTGGACGATTATGAACTCATCGCCGGCACGGGGGCCGGAAAACGCATCCAACGCTGCAGCCATATCGCGCACGGTTCGACTGTAAACGAAATCTCGGCTCCTCGAGGTGTCGCGATTGTCGCCGGAGATGCGCCCCCGGGAGGGAAGAAGCCCCAGAACTCCACCCCACGCCGCGGGCACTCGTAGCGACCCGGCGGCGTCGTTGCAATGTGCCACCGGAGTGATACCGGCAGTCACCGCCGCTGCAGCGCCCCCGGATGAACCGCCTGCCGTGCGCTTCAAATTCCAGGGGTTGCGGGTAAAACCATGCAGAAAACTTTCGGTCGCTCCGCATGCGCCAAACTCCGGTACAGCCGTTCTTCCGACAGTCCGAAGGCCTGCCTTACGGGCGAGATCAAAAAAGACGCTGTCATTTGGAGCGCGATAGCCCTTGAAAAGTCGGCTTCCCTGCTCTTGGAGACGGCCGGCTTCGGTGGGCCCGAGATCCTTGCGAAGGAACGGCACGCCTTGAAAAAAACCTGTATCCGCGCCTGGAACAGTTTCAGCGTCCTCATAGAATTCAAGAACCGCGTTGACACGAGGGTTGACATCATTGTGAGCCTCGCGGGCTAAGCGTATCAGTTCTCCTGAAGTCACCTGCCGGGTCTTCAAAAAAGACGCCAGACCCGTAGCATCGTATTGTACGTATTCACTGAGATTCATTTTGATATCCCCAGAAGCGTGCGAATGCAGCGGTTTGCTTTAAGATTGAGACTGCGCCGTGCCAAAAGAGAGCGGGATGCAGCCCTTCCATATGCTGCCAGTCATCCAGCCTCTCCTTGAGGATTAGTAGTTGCGAAGTTGCCGAGGAGGCAAACGGAAGTACCTAGGCACGGAATCGAAGTGACGCCAGCGGCGAGGCATACGAGGCGCCTTGGGTATCAGCCAGCGGTAATTTTGAAGTGGCTGCAATGGCCCGACTCGGCGTTGAAACGAAAGTAGGTCCGGCTCGGCGGCGTGAGGATGCGGGATCGGCCTGGCGGAAAGCGACGTTTTGGTGATTGCAATCATCGGAAACAGGCCCAGCTCGTACTATCAGACATGTTGATGCATCGGGCATGCCAACAGAAGGATTCGTTCGAAAACAACGAATTCGCGAGTGGCATTCTCGCCTGGCGCCGAACAATTGTCCAATTTCAGTCATGACGGGCCCCTATGCGGGCCGGTATCTGACAATCAGAGGAAAACGATCTGACGCGGCACTTTCGCCTAATTGACTGTTCAGCGTGGCGAGGCGCATTTTGCGAAGGGGCCACACGTGCCATGAAGATTGCCAACACGGCCGGGCGCAGCCTCCAGGATTGCGGCGAGCTCGGCTCGCTGGCCGCCGGGCTGGTGATCCAGCCGATCGGCCCGCGGCCGGGGCAGAATCTGCGCATTGAGGCCGAGCAGTCGGCCATTGAGGCCGAGCAGGCGGGATTGCTTTACACGGACGCTTCAAGGAGAACCCCGATCTCCCCTTGTGAAGGCTGCGGAAGGAAAGTGCGCGGGAATGGTTTTCCTCAGCAACCGAGCACATACGGAACAACGGCAGCATCTCCTGGCAAGTCACTTAAGCCGAGACGTCTCATTTCTGGAGCCACATACTTGGCCATCACAAACGGACCACGCAGATTGACCGCTATAAGTCGGTCCAAATCGTCGACCGTCTGTTCGTCGATGGACCTCTGCATGATGATGCCAGCATTGTTGACCAGTACATCGATCCTGCCAAACTTCTCAAGGACCTCGTCAACAAACACACGAATCCACGAATCGACGGCACATTCCTGACGTCAAGACACATGAACGCGAGCCTCTCGAAGTCGACGGGAGGAGAGCGCTCGTCCACAACAGGTCGCCGACGAGCCATCGCCCCTTCATCAGCGCCCCTTTCGGCAGTTGCCCACCCTAATACCTTGATTGCCCCCAGTGACGACGGCAACTTTTGATAGCCGCTTACCCAAAAATTCCTCCTATCCTGCAGTGAAGCCGCCATCTATCGGAAGAGCAGCCCCTGTGATGTGCCTGGCTGCCTCGCTCGCGAGGTACAGCGTCAAGCTAGCGATTTCTTTGGGAGTGGCCAGGCGACCCTGGGGTATCAAATCAACATTCTTTTTTAGGATCTCCTCGGAGCTAATCAGCTTACCATAGGCAGACACCAGCATGGGCGTCTCAACGGCGCCAGGGCAGACCGCATTGATTCTGATTTGCTCGTTCGCATGGTCAAGGGCCATGGCGCGCGTCAGCAGAACGACCGCGCCCTTCGACGCACAATAGGCGGCAAGCCCGGAGCAGCCAACCAGCCCAACAGTCGATGCTATGTTGACAATGCTGCCACCGCCGGTTCTCGTCATAGCCTTGACCGCAGCGCGGCTAAAGTAGAACACGCCATTAACATTTGTCTCGAATGTCCGAAGCCAATCATCATCAGTGGTCTCGACGGCGCTCCCACGCCGTATGATGCCTGCGCTGTTGACCAAGACGCTGACCTTTCCGAACCACTCTATGCTTGAAGCAATCACCTGATCGGCGAAGGCGGAGTCAGTCACATCGCCTAGCAGCAATTCGGCCGGACAATTGAGTTTCTGAACCGACGCTAGAGTTCGTGCGCCCCGCTCTCGATCGCGGCCGACCAATACGAGTGACGCCTTGGTTGCGGCGAAGGCCTTTACGACGGCCTCCCCTATCCCCGATGTTGCGCCAGTAACAATAACGACCTTCCTAGAATGCGTCATAGTGATTGCCCATTCGAAGTCATGTTTGACCAACCTGAGGGAATGTTTGCGCCCATAGCGAGCGCGCTAGCGCGCCCAGCAACTGGCCCAGCAGCGCCAGACATGAGCCACACACAAACTTACTCGCGTGAAAGGTGTGGACAATTTCAAAGCGCTGGCAGAGGAATACTTGCTCCTACGTCGAGCCGCCTTTCCTATCCAGTCGACGCCACGACGGGCGCCTCCTTCAGGAGATAAAAAACATCGTTGATCACGAACCCGTCGAGACTTGCGGCCCGGGCATAAGCTAGCAAGTCGCTTGCACGATTGATGAAGCCGGTACCGTTGAAGTTCAGCGATGTATTGCAAAGAACACCGACCCCGCTTTTCGCCTTGAACGAGGTAAGCAGCTGAAACATGCGAGTATTCTCCGCCCGCGAAACTGTCTGGGCCCGCGCTGTGCCGTCCACATGCGTGACGGCCTCCAACCGGCTATCGAGAACCCTCTGGAAAAAAAGCATGTAGGGGGACGGACGTGCTAAGTCGAAGTGGAGCCCAACGTCCTCCTCCAGGCAAACCGGTGCGATCGGGCGGAAACCCTCCCGGTTCTTAATGCGGTTTAGGCGCTCGTGGATTGCCTTTGAAAAAGGTGCTGCGAGAATTGATCGGTTTCCGAGCGCCCGCGGCCCGATTTCGCAGTTCCCCTGCACCCAGCCAATCACTTTGCCGCTGAGCAGCGCCGAGGCTACTTGGTCGTAGTCGAGTGAATGGACCTCGAGCTCGCTCCGGTCGATCTCATCAAGTATGAAAGGTTGGCCTGAATAGACGTTCCATTTGATCTTCGCTTTGCCCGTGAAATGCCGCATCGCATCGACGGCGGTCCCGATGGCCGAGCCCGTATCATTGGCGCATGGCGGAATAAAAACGTCGGAAAAAAGATTCGTTTCGAGCCAGCGGCGATTCCATTCGCAATTCAATCCGCACCCGCCGGAAATCAGCAGAGGGTAGCCCTTTGTGAGGTTCTTTTTCGCAAAGGCGTGAAACGAATCGAAAATGGCGTCCGAAACTCGCCTGGCTACGTTTGTGAACTTCTGATGGGTCACGCCAATATTGTAGTAGGGTGAATTCCGCAAATCCTCCTTGCCAAGGGGGTAAACGTCGCTTGGGAGCAGGAAATCGATTAGCGCCTGCTCGTCTCGGTCAGCCGGTCCGGTCTCCCCGTAAGCACAAAGGGCCATTAGTTTGCCGGCGTCGCCTATGCGCGTTGGTCCTTTGGGAGAACTGAATTTCGGATCGGCTAGCGCATAAAGGAAAGCATATTTCTCACCAGGATTCGCCATCACTTTTCCCTGATGTACCACCTGCAGCTGCTCATCAATTTCATAGAAATCGCCGCACCAGCCTTCCCAGATCAGCACGTAACAGGGTGTCCCGGCGGGGAACGGCGACATTCCGTAGGAGCTCCAGAGATGCGAGCGCTCGTGCGTCGAATAGTAGAAATGCACTTTACGGCCGAAAATGTGGCGTTTGCAGACAACCTCTGATTGCTTGTCTATGCCGTAGTAGCCCACACTAGCTGAGATGTGGCCCGGGAACTTCGGCCATCCACTAACAGCAAATACATCCGGAATGCTGTCCAGACGGCCTGCGGCGTCAAGGACCGTCGTCGGGTTAATATTGGAATATCTCGGAAAGCTATCCTTCTCAGCCTCGTATGAATAAATTAGCTCGCCCGCCGATGCATCCAACGCTGCAATTGTGCCATCATGACCCGGTTTGAACGACATTATTCGCATGTTTTATTACTCCGGAGAATTCCTCGTTAGCCGCCATCGGAACAACGCAAGCAAACGGCGCGTTAGTTCGTGGTGATGACGATCCTCATTAGCGGCGCGACCTCTTCGCACCCCTTGTAATATGAAGCCGATGTTGGTTTCTGAGTTTTATCCAATCATCCACCTCAGATCCGAATGCTGTTTATTATCCCGCAGGGAAGGTTTGTAAATGCATACTCGATAAGGATTTTTAAAGTATTTATAAAGAGATATTGTTCTTCTGTGACTATTCGTTACGGCTCCGCCTGTCCGTTGCGGCGGTGTTCGCATCTATGGTGCGGAAGAAATGACGGTTGGCAATTTTCAATTGCGTGAATCGGAGGCCCGGGTTGACTGGGCCGGACCGATACAGGTTCTGCCGCAAAGCGCCTATCCGGGGGCTGTGACAGATGCGAGCCCGGCGGGAGTTTGACGGTCAGAACGGGTAGTGTTGATCACAGCGGGACGACACCGGTGTGCCGTCACCAAAGGACTGAGAGTCCCATGGCGGAAACCAGTATCGCTCGTTCGCTCAAACCGGAATCGCCAGCGACTATTAGCTCTGCGACGCATGACCCGTCACCCGCTGCGAGGCGTCGACATCTTCGCCAACGTGGTGAAGGTGCGCTCGGACCCACGGGGCGCTATCTCGTCATCGACAAGTCGTTTCATCGACAATCGCAGCTGCGCTAGGTCGATTCGAAACGAGCGATTATCGCAGGTGACGGCACTACGACCGCCACCCTGCTTCCCAAGACGACAGTCAACATCCGGTTTCTGGACGCGGCCGCCGTGTCAGCTACGAGGAAATGGCACAGCTGATCCTGGGCATCGATCCCAGAACATGGCGAAAGGCGGCCAGAAGCCGTCTCGACCGCGGGAACTGGCTCATTATGACCGCCTACAAGGAATTGTTCGCTAGCTGACGTGGCAGGCAATTCAGCACCTCGTCAACCCAGGAAGCTCGTGTAGCCGCCGTTCATGAGCGCCCTGCCACGACGAATGGCGCGACGGATGCGGTCACGCAAGTTTCGTAGATCCGCCCAATCGGCCTGGACACGCGCCTGGCCGACCAGCACTTCGGCAATGTCGCGATACGAGGCTCCGGCGAGCGAGCCGTCAAGGGCGCGAAGAACAAGTGTTCCCCCTCAACGTGCGGTCAAGAATGCCTGCATCCCATCGAAAATTCCGAGAATGGCTTCGCGGACCACGGATTCCCCCAAAGATCCCAGCGCTTTCAGAGATTCGATCGCGTCGGCAATATCCAGCTTGACGGCGAGGTCGAGTTCGATTTCGCGCGCCTTTGCCATATTTCCAAGCTTTCCGGAGCCGCTTCGGCACCAAGCCGATCGGGTTCCGCCTCGACCGTCGCGCCCGAAAGACGGTTCAGGTGGGTCGTCCAGCTCTCCAGTGAGTTACATAGATCGTCGCCGGCGCTGAGCGATTCGGTGACAGGACAAATTTCGACGAGGTCGGTGCTCCTGGTATGCGGATCTATTCGGAAGATTTCAGCAAATCCGCCGGCTCGACCTCCAACACTCGGTTTTGCTACTGTGTCGATGCTGGCCGCATAAACCGAGCGCTCAAGTGCGCTGATATAGGTTCGGTAACACCAGCTTCATGCGCCGGCTGCCCCTCAGCAAAACTGGGAACGTATCGCGGAACATGGTCGGTCCGGTCGACGGCAACAGGCGTACGCAGCGTCGACGCCATCGCCGCGCAGCAACAGATAGTGCGGCTTGAGCGCATCGAAACGGTCGGTCTCATACCCGCCGCTGGTCCGTACGTCCCAGTCGAGCCGCTCCTTGAAGACGCGATGGCGCAGACGGTGCATGGCATGCAGGTCGTCAGCAAAATCGTCGTAGCTATCGGGTGCAAACAGCATGATCATGTGGGCCTCCTTGCAAGAATGCCCCTTGCATCGGAGACCAGGCGTGAAGCCGCGTCTACCTGTGCAGCCGCACAGGTAGAAAGCGGGTTGGCCAGCCGAGAATTGCCGTCGCAAGCTGGGTTAGGGCGTTGACGGTAGCTTTCTTCAAGCGTTCTCGGCGGGAGAACGACGGGTCCAAATGTTGTGCGCAATTCACCGGTTGCCAGGCGGATCTGCCGCGCCAACCACTGCAGGCCTATTCGCGATGCGCCGGCGAACCGCACACGACACGGTCCTCGCCGAGCTGCCCACGGCACGCATGTGAAACCAGGTCCCCTGCCCGGAGAACGCCGCATAAGCAGAAAGCGCTGGAGGCGAACAGCCTCGCTAAGACCTGTGCGGCTGCACTGCTAACTGCGAAGTGTCAGTGATACGGAGAATTCGAGCCGCCCAGCAACACGTTGGCTTGCCTGGTTGTTTCCACTCAGAGCTTTTCGCGGACATTGTCGAGGCGGAAGGCGGCGTTGCGGCGGACGATAGCGAGGATGCGGCCAATCGCGCAGACTTGCGCTTCGCAGCCTGCAGGCACTCGAATTCGCGAGGTGCCAATTGTATCCCGTTGACGATCTAATCGGCCGAGAGCTGGCGGCGAGCATAAATGTGAAAGCAGCTCGCCATGACAACTTCAGCCGCTGGATGGTCATGATCGTATCGAATCCCTGATGATGGTCGCCCCCGCGATGCTGGTGAGCCTTATGGTATTGGGCATCACCAATCCCTGGATGATTCTCGCACGCAGCTTTCTCGACGGTTGCGATCGCGCTGAGCGTCCGGCCTGGCGAGCCTCAATCGGCGATATTCTAGAGCGCCGCCACTTGCCGGCGGCCGTGACGCTCCTCATCGTCGGGTTCAAGCAGTATCGGTCCGGCCGCTTGGGGGGATCATCATGGCCGCCTTTGGGCCTGTCGCCAGCGTTCGCGCTCACCACGCTTGGCCTCGTCGCTCCTCTCACCGCCTTGTGGCGTAAAAAGTGGAAGGTCCAGGCTTCATCTCTGCCGCGCTAAGCGCGCATGGTCTGCGTTTCACGGCTAGGCGAACAGTCTCGCTAAGACACCCTGTGCGGCTGCACTGCTAACTGCGAAATGTCAGTGACGCGAATGATCCGACGGCCAGCATCGCGATCGCTCGGTTGATTGTTTCCACCTCGAGCTTCTCGCGGACATTGTCGAGATGAAAGGAGGCTATTCGCCGTACAATTCCGAGGATGCGGCCGATTGCCCACGGAGACTTGCCTTTCGCAGCCCACTGCAGGCACTCGTATTCGCGAGCGTCAATTGTATCCCGTTGATGATCCGATTAGCCGAGAGCTTGCGGCGCGCATAAATATGAAAGCAGCTCGCCATGCACCGCAATATCTGCTCATGGCCCTGAGCGAATATTTCTTACTTGCTTTTGAACATTCAGCAAACCGCGGGCGTTGTCGAGCGCATCCGGGTCGCCCAACGTCCCGGTAGCGATCGCGTAACAGAAAGGTCAGCGCGCCGCGCCTTGCCCTTGACGGGCCACCGTGCGCGCCGGCAGGATGCAATGATCGAGCGCACGATCAGGCGGCCTTCGGCATGATGTCTTGTCGCGTCCAGCGGAACTCTGTGCCGTCGCGCCACATGCGATGCATGATCACTGCCAGCCGGCGAGCCAATGCGACAATTGCCTTCTCTCGGCCGCGCCGCCTGGCCACATTCATCGCCCACTCGCTCAGCCACGACCCATTTCGTCACGCGCTAGCAGCGTCTGCGCGGCTTCGTAAAGTAGCTTTCGCATCATGCCGTCGCCGCAGCGGGATCCGGCCGATGCGGCGGCTTTCGCCCAGCGTAGTCCCAAGAGCGGGCCGTCCGCCTTCGAATTGCGGAAGCGGGCCGGAATGTCGATGGTCGCCGTATAGGCCAGCGCCACCACCGGACCGACGCCAGGTATCGTCGTCAGCCGCCGGCAGACTGCATCATCGCGGGCGATGGCAAGCAGCTTGCGGTGAAGCGCGGCAAACTTCTCGCGAAGCCTGCTGCGCGCCTCGAGCAGCGGTTCGGGCAGAATCGGTGAGCTCGCGGATGGGGTGCTCGAACTTGACGGCCGACCATCCCAACCTTGAGACCGAAGTTGCGCAACAGCCCGCGGATGTCGTTTTCGGTGGCGATCGCCTTATCCTGCAAGAGTTTGCGCGCCATCAGCCGGGCCCGGCGCTTCTGGCTTGTCAGTGTCTTAATATGGACCGGGCGAAACGGATTGACCCGCATCAGCTGGGCAATGCTACGGGCGTCAATGCGGTCGGATTTGTTCAGCTGCGCCTCCAGGAAGGCCTTGCTGTGGCGGTTTTCGATGCATACCACCGGCAGGCCGGCTTCGGTCAAGCGGCTGAACAGCCATTGCGACAATGGCCCGGCTTCGAGCCCGATCCGATCAGAGGTCCAGGCGGGATCCGAGAGCACCCGCACAAGATCCTCGGGATGGCTCTCCACCTTCATCTCCCGGCAGAGATCGCGGTCTCTTTCACCGCGACGTCAATTCGGCATAGTGCTGCGCTTCTCCCTGATGCTTGTGGCTGCGGGCATGCAGACCACGTTTAACCATCAGCTCGAAGCGCAGCACCTTCCACCTATCCACCATGGGTCGTCGCCCGAAGACAAGGCTGAAGCCGAATACTCCATCTCGGATGGGCACAGCCCCTGATCCCGAAGCGGGCGGGCGAGCGCGTCAAGACCAGCCGGCGGGACCCGGTCACCCTGGCGCGACTGCATCGGGCGGGCGAACTGATCGGTGTGTGGGCGCCCGACGTGGTCCAAGAGGCTGTCCGCGATCTGGTCCGGGCCCGCGAAGCCGCAGCCGACGACCTGCGCTGGAAACGAAGCTTTGTCACGAGGGAGGTGCAGCGCATTCTTGCCCAATGCGATGATGCGAACAGGTGACAATGCGGCTGTTGCTTCTTCGGGTTCTCCTTCCAGCGATTTGACTGCCGTGGCTGCAGAATTTCTTGGTAGGCTCGAGGCGGTAGCCGCGCGACGGCTAAATGACCAGGCGTGTGAGATCGCTTCGCGGCCCCGGCCAGCCAATTATCGGCTCGGGCATCCAGTTCTCAGAGATTGCCCGAGAGAAGAAGCGCGTGGGCCGGTCCAGTTGCGGGCCGACGCGTCTCGAGAGACGTTTTGAAATACCGCGGTCCACGCTGCATTGGTGGCAGCGGCATTATGATGTGGTTGCCTTTCGCAGAGGCTCCCGCGAGCATGTATTTCCCCTGGCTCAGTTCATCGACGGCAGGCCTGTGCCCGGAATCAGGCAGGTCCTTTCCTCGATCTCCGATCCCAGATTGGCTTGGCTGTGCCTGATCAGCCCCTCGCCACTGCTCAAGGGTCGCATTCCTATCGAATCGCTCAGAGAAGGCATGAACGCAGAAGTCGTTGCATCCGCCCAGGCAATTTCTCTGATTGGACCTATCCGACGATTGGCAGGATGCCGATGGCTATCCGCGTTTTTGTACGTGCTCACAAAGCATATGTACCAGTTGTGCGATTTGCGCAAATGTATAGTTGTCCAATTCGTGCAAGTAACACCGGGAATTTAGTGACATTAATACAACTGATACTTCTATAATTGGTCGTAAAATGGAATTTGAACTTGCAATGATTCGCCCGGTGAATAGCGTTCGAGCCGGGAAGGATGCTCTGCGATGCGCATCTTTTTCGATCGTGGGGACAGGGAGCGGTTCGTCCATCGACGTCCTCGCTCCTTTCAAATCATTGAATGGAGATCAAGTATGAACATCAAGAGCCTTCTTCTCGGCTCCGCTGCGGCCCTGATCGCAGTTTCCGGCACCCGCGCCGCCGATGCGGTGACCGTCGCTGAGCCGGAACCGGCTGAATACGTCAAGATCTGCGACGTGTACGGCTTGGGCTACTTCTACATCCCCGGCACCGAAACCTGCCTGCGCATCGGCGGCTATGTCCGTTACGACATCAGCGCTGGGGACGTTGGTTCCTACGACGGGGCGCGGACCCACGACGTCCAAGACGGTAGCGACCAGGGCACCTGGCGCAAGAACGCCCGCTTTGACCTACGGACTTGGACCGGCCAGGAAACCGAACTCGGTACTTTGAAGACATACACTGAGACCCAATTCAATTTCGGTAACCGCAACGCTTATTCGGGTCCTGACAGCCCCCAGAACTATGCCTTCAATAGGAGCATCACCCTGAACTTCGCCTGGATCCAACTCGGTGGCCTTCGCGTCGGCAAGGACGAATCGGCCTTCGATACGTTTATCGGCTATGCCGGCAACGTCATCCAGGACACGCTGGTCCCGTACGGCGATTTCGACACCAACGTCGTCCAGTACTACTTCGACGCCGGCAATGGCTTCTCCGCCGTGGTATCGCTCGAAGAGGGTTCTGGTGTCGTCGGCACGATCGACAGCTACGTTCCGCATCTTGTCGGCGGCGTGAAGTACACGCAGGGCTGGGGCGCCATCAGCGGCGTCGTGGCTTACGACAGCAACTACGAAGAGGTAGCCGGCAAGGTCCGCTTGGATGTGAACGCCACCAACGAACTGTCGCTGTTCATTATGGCTGGCTATGGTACCGACGACAACCTAACCGATGGGACCTACGCTATTCCTGCCGGTGGCCGCGGCTTCTACAAGCAATGGGGTGGCAACTGGGCCGTCTGGGGCGGCGGCACCTACAAATTCAACGAGAAGACCTCTTTCAACCTTCAGGCGGCGTATGACGAGTGGAAGAACCTCGGCATTGCCGCCAATATCGCCTACGATCTCGTCCCTGGTCTGACGATCACGGCCGAAGTCGACTATCTCCACGCTGGCAAGTTCGGGGATGTGGACTTCTCTAACTGGACCAATGCCGACAAGAAGAACAGCATCGGCGGCCTGCTCCGCTTCAAGCGCTCGTTCTGAGGATTGAAGAGCCCGTTCCCGCGTTCGAAGCGGTAGCTGCGAGCCTCCAATTCGCGGCTGAACCATTGTGGTGGCTTGTAGAGATTTTCGGCGGATTGCTTGATCACGGACCTCCAATCCGAGCATTTCGTCGATGAGAAGGGCGCCCTGTTCCCGGGCGCCCTTCTTAAGGGTTATCATCCCTCGCGCAACCGAGAGGATCGCGCGCAACCGTGAGGCGAACCGCTCTTCGATGCCAGAACGGCAAAGCGGCGCTGGCGGCAGCGCAACCTTAAAAAGCAAAAGTGTCCAGCAGCCGGCCATCCTCTTCTTCGGGAACCGTCCTTCGGCAACAAGATCGGCCGCGAGATCTGTCTTTTTGAGTGAGCTTTCGAGCGGGCCTCGCGCAGAATCTCCACTTCCAGCGTCTTGCGGCCAAGCATGCGTTCAAGTTCGCGCACGCGCTCTTCGAGCTTCTTTACCTCGGAATTGCCGACGACAGGCTCGTCTGAATCCACGGCTGCACCTCCCTCGCTCAACAACCTGCGCCAACGATAAAGAAGGTTGGGCGCAACGCCATGACGCCTGGCGGTCGACGATACCGTCTCGCCGGCCTCAAAACTCTCCTCGATGATCTGCAGCTTTTGCTCGGTTGTCCATCGCCGGCGGCGGACGTCGCCTTGTGATCACTTCGATGCATCGATACTCGTTGAACATAAGGCAAAGTCGAGCGACCATTCCGCTATATCCGCGAGGACTTCTTCCTGACCCGCAGCTTCCGCAATCTCGACGACCTGAACGAGCAATTGCAAGCGCGGCGGAGCAGCCGGCACTTCAATCTCTCCCGGCCGTTCCCTTCGACGCGCTTCTCAAGCTGGAGCGTCGCGTCAGCCATGATGGTCTCGTCTCGATCGGCGGCAACTACTATAGCGTTCCCGATCGCACCCGGCGCCTTGTCGAAGTTCACCAGCTTGCCGACTGCATCCGCATCCTGGACGAAGGCAGGCTGGTTGCCAGCAATCCTGTGCTCGAGGGGCGACGCCAATATCGGATCGATCCGGCTCATCGTCAGGGGGCAGCTCGCCTGCTGCGAGGAAGAGCGCCCCGGATATTATCGTCGGCCGTCTCGGCGACCATGTCGCCCGGCGCTCGCTCGACTTCTATCAGGCCGTCGCCGAACAACTGGCGATCGAGGGGAGCCGGCCATGACCATGCACGCATCCACGATCGACAGCATCAGGAAGAGCTTGGTCGGGCTGCGCATGCCACGGGCGCTCGAAGCACTTGACGCCACCCTGCGGCGCATTGAGCAGGGCGAGATCGACGGCATCCAGGCCTTCGACGAACTTCTGGTCGAAGAACTGTCTCTACGCGAAAGTCGGCGCATCAAGGCTGCTCTGATGATGGCGCGCCTGACCACCGTCAAGACGCTCGCCGGCTTCGACTTCGCTTTCCAGCCATCGCTCGACAAAAACCGCATCATCGCGCTGGCACTTTTTTGAAGGGTAGTTCGAAGCGATCGACTTCGCGACCGTTTTGAGGCTTGGGATGCTTCGGAAGCGAGGGCTGTTTAAGTCTGAGAAGCACTGGGCTGGCCATTATTCGCCAGCCAGCAGGCTGACAGGTGCTGAGATCCAACCTCGATGGGGGGCGGCTCCTCTGCTTTGCAGCGGTCGAAGGCCAGTGGGCAACGCGGATGGAACCGACAGCCCTTCGGCACGCGCGCGGCACTGGGAACCTCGCCCTGCAGGGCCGGCAGCTCGGCGCGACCTGCATTGCCGCCAATCTGCGGTGTGGCGTTGCGCAGGGCGACGGTATACGGATGGCGGGGATTGAAAGTGATCTCGTCGGCGCTGCCGATTTCGACCAATTTTCCAAGATATAAGACGGCAATCCGATCGGCGATTAACCAGGCAAGCGGTAGGTCGTGGGTAATGAACAACAGCGCCATGTTGTGCTTGTCGCGCAGGTCAACCAGGACCTGAAGAATCTGTGCGCGTATCGAGACATCGAGCATCGAGACAGGTTCATCAGCGACGATAAGCTCTGGCCTCACGGCAAGCGCTCCGGCAATCACGACCCTCTGGCGCTGACCGCCAGATAGCTCGTGTGGGAAGCGGGCGAAGAAATCCCTGGGAGGATTGAGGCCGGCGCATGCAAGAGCTTCGCCCACCCGCTCTGCGAGCTGTTTGCTATTATCGACCAGTCTCAGGGAACGGAGTGGCTCCGCCACGATATCGAATACGGTGTGTCGTGGATTGAGCGCCTGATAGGCATCCTGAAAGATCATTTGCACGCGATGCCGGTAAGGACGTAAAGCCGAGAAGCTTTGCACCGACGTCATATCGCGGCCTTCGAACAGCAACCTGCCGCCCGTCGGCTGGGCGAGCTTGGTGATGACGCGGCCCACCGTCGTCTTACCGCTTCCCGATTCCCCGACTAGGGCCACGATCTCACCCGGTCCGACGTTGAGGTCGATCCCGTCCACCGCGCGTACGGCGCCGGCAGGTCGGCCCAGGATACGGTCGAACAGTCCCCCCTGGATAGGAAAATGAACCTGCAGGCTCTCGAGACGCAGGATGTCGGCGGTGTCAGGCATGAGCTGCGACCTTGTCTTCTTGCGAGGACCGGTGAAGGTGACAAGCGACGCGTCCCCGCCCGAACTTATCGAGGCTGGGGACTTCGGTCGCGCAAATCCCCATAGCTGACGGGCAACGCGGATGGAAAGCGCAGCCGGGAGGTCGATTGATCAAGTTGGGGGGATTGCCGGGTATTGGCCGAATGATCCGTTTGCCGCTCGCCGGGTTGGGGATCGAGTCGATGAGCAGTCTGGTGTACGGATGTTTGGGCTGGGCGAAGATCTCGGCGACAGTGCCATCCTCGACGATGCGGCCGGCGTACATGATCATGACGCGATCACAACACTCAGCCACCACAGAAAGATCGTGGGTGATCAAAATGAGGGCGAGGTTAAGTCGCGATCGCAGCTCACCCAGCAGTTTGAGGATCTGAGCCTGTGTAATGACGTCCAGTGCCGTCGTCGGCTCATCGCCGATGATGATCGAGGGGCGACACGCGAGTGCCATGGCGATCATCACCCTTTGACGCATACCGCCCGATAATTCGTGAGGATAGGCAGCGCCGCGATCCGCCGGAATGCCGACGAACTCGAGCAGTTCTTTTGCCCGCGCGGTCGCCTCGCCACGCGACATGCCAAGCTTCAGCATACACGGCTCAGCAATCTGCATGATAATGCGGTGTACAGGGTTGAGGGCATTCATCGCGCCCTGGAAGACAACCGAAGTTTCGCCCCAGCGATGTGGCCGCATGGCGGCATCGTCATCGATCGGCAGTCGCTCTCCGCGATAGCGTACCTCGCCCTCGGTTACTCGCGCGTTGGGTGATAGCAGACCCGCAATGGCCATTGCAGTCGTAGTCTTCCCACTGCCAGATTCTCCGACGAGGCCTACAGCCTCTCCAGCCCGGAGCACGAAGGTCACATTGTCGATCGCTCGCAATGACACGCCCTTGAGCCCATAGTCGACAGAGAGCCGGTTGATTTCCAGAAGCGGTGCCTTGTCTTGAGGGCAGTCTATCATGGAATGACCCTCCGCCGTGGGTTGAAGGTGTCGTCGAGGGCATTTCCAATCAGGACGAAGCTAAGGGAAACCGTGAGGACGCACACTCCGGGAGCACCGAGATACCACCAGGCTCCAGCACTGGCCGCACCGGCGCGCTGAGCCTGTGAAAGCAAAGTACCCCAGGAAGGCTGCAACGGATCGCCAAGCCCGAGAAACGAGAGCGATGTCTCAATATAAATTGCGCCGGCGACGACCAGAGCACCATTGGCTGCGATTTGCGGCACGAGGTTGGGGAGGATGTGCCGCACCATGATGCTGAGATTGCTGCTGCCCGCAACGCGCGCGCGGTCAACGAATGTTCGTTCCTTAAGCGACAGTGTCTGGCTGCGAACGATACGCGCAACGAAGGCCCAGCTTGTCATGCCAATAACGACAATGATCACGAAAAGAGAAGGACGAAAGCCGAGGATGTTTCGGCCCCGCCCCATCACCTCCAGGATCACAGGCGTGATGACCAACGCAAGCACGAAGCTCGGCATGACAAAAAAGAAATCCGTGAAGCGCATCAGCCAGACGTCAACCCTGCCACCATAGTAGCCAGCCATCATACCGATGGTAGTTCCGACGACAAGGCTGATCACAGTCGCCAATAGCGCAATCACAAGCGAGATCCGGGCACCATGGACGACCAGATTGAGCACGTCGCGCCCCACCTCATCGGTCCCCAGAAGATGCTGGCTTTGAGGCGGAGCGAGGAAGTCACCCGTTGCTGTGGCTACGGTCTCAAATGGGCCCACGAGAATACTGGGCACCGCAGCGAGCACAAGGAAGAACACGAGACACAACAGGCCGAACTGAGCCCCACCATAGCCAAGAAACTTGCGTAAAAAGCCCTTGATCGCTCGCGCCCGGCCACGCGGGGAATACCGAACAATCCTTTCACTCATTGCCGGACTCTCGGATCAAGAATGCCGTAGGAAAGATCGGCGACGAGGTTTGCAACAACAATCGACGCTCCGAGCAACAGGAAAATTCCTTGAAGGACTGGGTAGTCCCGCGCGTTGAGCGCCTCGACCGTGAGTCCGCCGATCCCTGGCCAGGCGAAAACAGCCTCGACTGTAATGGCACCTGCCACCACATAGCCAAGATTAAGGCTAATCAACGTCACGACCGGCAGCATTGCATTGCGAAATGCATGACGCATCAGCATCTGTCTGCCGGTCAGCCCCTTGGCGCGCGCGGTCACCATGTAGTCCTCGGTAACAACGTCGCTCATCGCGGCACGCGCGACAACAACGTATTGGCCGATCAGTCCAAGGGCCACCGCCGTGACCGGAAGCACGAGATGCCGCAGGTAATCGAGCAACCAATCAAGGGAACCGCCGATAGCACCAGGTGAATATGCACCATAGCCGGGAAGCCAGCCCAATGCCGTACTGAAGATCACCACCAGGAGCATGCCGAGCCAGAAAGACGGCGTAGAATAGAGCGCCAGAGAGGCTCCCGTGACGATATGGTCGACAGCTCCTCCCCGGCGCCAACCCGCATATAGGCCAAGCATAACCCCGCTAACGATGGCGATAAATTGGGCCAGACCGACTAGGGCGACGGTGGCCGGCAAGCGGTCCAAAATCAGTTCAGCGACATGCCTTCCCCTGAACTTGAAGCTGTAGCCGAAATCGCCACGTAGAGTTGCCGACAAGTAGTCGACCACTTGGTCTGGTAATAGCGGCCGATCAAGGCCCCAGTTCTGGCGCTGCGCCTCCATCTGCTCAGCGGTCACGCTGGCGCGCGCACCGCCAAGCAGAAGCGCTGCAGGGTCGCCGGGAACAACCCTGAACAAGATGAAATTCAAAGTCGCCACCATTACAAGCGTCACCACCGCCCTTAGCAGAATGCTAGCAATGCGCCGGCTCGCGCCGCGTCCCTGACCACTTGCAACCATCTTAGAGGGGCCTCAGGCGATCGAACGGAAAGTACCCCGTCATCGACATCATGTCCTGTGTCCCCCAGCCCTCGAAGCAATCCTTGCGACGGGCTTCGAGCAGGGTGGGATAATCTAGGATGATGTAAGGTGCCTCGGCGTAAATGAGCCGTACCGCCTGGTCGACCAACTCCTGGCTTTTCTTGAGGTCGACGGTGACCTTGATCTCCGACAGGAGCTTGTCGAATTTGTCATTTGTCCAGTACGATCTGTTATGGCTGCCGATGGCCTTGCTGCTGCCGAGGATAAGCAAGTCTTGAGGCATGGCAGATAGCCAGCTGTTATCAATGAGCAGATCCCAGCCTCCGCCCCCATTCTCCACAGTTGCCCAACGGGCACGTAACGCGCCGGCGTCGACCTGCGACACGGATACGGGGATGCCAATTTGTCCGAGCCACCCAGCAATCAGCTGCACGGCCGCGATCGGGATCTCGATATTGGCCGAAGGTCCAGTTATCAGCTCAAGCTGAAAGCTGTTTCCTTCCTTGTCCTCTCGCACGCCGTCGCCGTTCGAGTCTTTATAGCCAGCAGCATCGAGCCGGCGGCCTGCCTCGGCTAGATCGAAGTGGCGCCTGATATCATTTAGGTCCGAGTAGTAATCGGTCGCTACGGGCATCACCAATCCAACGCCGGGGTCGCCGTGCCCGCGCATGGCGCGATCGACGATGGCCTTCTGATCGATCGCGTAACCGATCGCATCGCGAAACGCCGGATCCTGCAGCGCTTTGGTGCTTCCCGCCCCCTTACCGGAGAGAGTGTTGAAGGCCAAAAAATCCCGCTGCTCGATGCGTGATTCACCGACCAGGATGTCAGGGTCCTTCGAGAGGTCGGCCCACTGGGCCGCCGTCAGGTAGAAGCCATAATCGAGGTCTCCGCTCTTCAGACCCTGCGCGATGAGATCGGCCGATTTGAAGAAGTGGAAGATCAGGCCGGACGTCTTCGGCTGCCCCGTCCGGAAATACTTGTTCGGCGTGAAACGGGCGAATTGACCCTGCTGGAATTCCTCGACGATCATGGGCCCCGTGCCTACCAGCGGCGGATCGTTGCGGAAGGTGCTGCGCGCATCGGCATAGCTGATGTCCTTCCAGATGTGCTCTGGAACAATCATGATCAGGTTGTCGATTGGCCAACGGGTGGGAACTTTGGTCACCATCTGCAAAGTCTCGTCGTCGAGGGCCGTGATCGACTCAACGTTTTGCAAACCGTCCGTGTTGTTCCAGCCGATGTTCAACTCGTCAGGCTTGCCGATAGAATCACGCAGGTAATTATAGGTGAATGCGGCATCGCGGGCCGTGGCAGGTTGGCCGTCTGACCACTTCATGCCAGGCCAGACCTTGAAGGTCCACGTGAGGTTGTCGTCCGCAACGGACCACGCCGTCGCAAATCCCTTCCGATCATCGTGGCGTTGGGCGTCCACGAAGACCAGGAAGTCATAGGTGAAAGCCTGCGGCCAGAACGAGCTCCAGGTCGCAAAGGGGTTCATCGAATCGGGCGAAGCGGTTGCGGCAATGCGCACAATGTGATCACTGCACGACCCGGCGAAGGCGCTTGAGGTCAAGACCCAAGGCGCCGCCGATCCCATTAGCATCGCCTTCACGACGGCACGACGACTAAATGACCACTCGTTCATTCTTTCCTCCCTGAATGACAGTTTGTTTTTCAGTGTGCACTTGCAGGTCGGATAAACCGTGTTGCTACCGACCGTGGTCTCTCGTTGTGATTGTCTATGATTGTCTTTCCGATTAGACGAGATCGCGGGGGATCGTCTTCGACCACGACCTGCAGAAGATGCGCTCCCCACTTTCGAAAGCGTCGAAGTTAATCTGCAGTTGAAAGGCCGACTTGGTAGCGGTCATAACTGTCCGTCCCTCCAAGGCCGTCTGCCAGGCTCCCCGGCCCCGCTCGTATCGGTAGTAGATTTCCGTGCGGGCCGATGTCGGATCGTTTTCGGCGACCGAATAGATCTGGTGTTTTTTAAAGCCAAGGACCGTGCCGATCGGGTCGAGACGCCAGGTGCCATTGTCGCGCTTGAGTGTGACGGTCACCTTTTTCGACGCAGGGTCAATCCGAATATACCGCTCGACATTGCCGGGCTTCAGCACCGTGGTCGGCATAGGAGAAGAACCCTCCGGCTCGCCAAATGCTGGCAACTCGTCGTCACCGGGTTGAGGCATTCGGATCGGCAATTGCAGACCGCTTGCTCCTGTCTGCACAGTTAATGTAGCGCGCTCCGGCGCGGGGAAGGCGATCGGCCAATAGGCGGTGGACACAGACAGCCGGATCCGATGGCCCGGCGGAAAGGTGTAGCCGACCTCGTTCATTGCCAAGCGGATGCGATATGATTTTCCAGCGTCCATCGGCTGGGGCTCTTCGTGGCTGTCGCGCTGCGACAGGTTGAGCAGTCCATAGGTGACCCGAGTGACTTCACCTGACGTGCTGACATCGGATAGCCGCACCGCAAGGATCGCAGTCGGCTTGTCGCACCTGATCTCCATTTCAAGAACAGGCGCACCCAGAATTGGCACGGCCTCAGTCAAGAGTTCGCTGTCAAAGACCAAGGAGCCGCCGTCGTCCCACCGCTGATCCAGCGGCAGATCCGGAGCAAGCGCACCTCCGCCCGCGAGGGCATAGGCGCACCATTCGCCGCCCGCGATTCCAACGGTTGCGGGTGAACATATCTCAAGAGCGGCGTCCGGCAGCGCCTGCTCGAACAACCGGCCCGTTCCCAGCCCGAAGACCCTTGACGTTACATGCGGTGACGGCCAACTGGGGTCAGCGACCCAGCGCCCAGGCCACTCATCATAAGACGCCGCAGGCTCAACCCAATCGAGCATCCAGCTCCGCAGCATCGGTTCCTGCATGATACCGGTATCCTTGCCCTTCAACCAGTGATCCCACCAGCGAACACATTCCTGCAGGTAGCCAATGGCGGGTCCAGGAGCACCCAAATGGGGGTATCTGTGCCCCCAAGGCCCAACCAGCCCTTTCCGTGGCCCCTTTAGCTTCGACAGAAGTCGGAAAATGACGTTGGAGTAACCATCGGTCCAACCGCCGGTCGCGTAGACCGCGCAATCAATCGCACTGTAATCTTCGCAGATCGAGCCATGCTTCCAGAAATCATCTCGGCGCTGATGAGTAATCCAATCAATAAATGTCGGACGTGCGTTTTCCAGCCGTTCCATCCAAATCGCGCGCCAGCGCTCCTCGCCGACGATCTCCGGATCGGGTGATTGCGCCATCTGAACGAAACATGACGTACCCCAGCCCAACGTATCATTGAGAAGGCATCCACCCATGTGATGCCCGTCATCAGCGTAGCGATCGTCGGTGGAGCAGTGGGTAATAATCGCCTTCAGGCCATTGGGCTTGCGCGCCGCGACTTGCAAGGCACTGAACCCACCCCACGAGATGCCGATCATACCCACACTGCCGCTGCACCAGGCCTGTCGCGTGATCCATTCGATGGCCTCGACAGCATCGTCCTGCTCTCGCTTGACGTACTCGTCCTCAAATAGACCGTCGGAATCGCCAGTGCCGCGGATATCTATACGGATGCTCGCATAGCCATGCGAAGCGAAATAGGGGAACATCCGTTCGTCCCCCACAGCGGTGCTATCCCGTTTGCGGTAAGGAATGTAGTCGAGAATTGCTGGAACCGGGTTGGATGCCGCGTCCTCCGGCAGCCAGATTTTTGCAGCTAAACGCGTCCCGTCGGCAAGCGGTATCCATACATTCTCGATTAACGTGATAGGTAGCGGTCCAAGCGCAATCTTCATCGTTTGCCGTCCATTTAAAAAAATTCCGCATTTTCCATCCCCTTTGTGTCCCGGCCGAACGGGAGACGGCATGAGAGCTATTTACTCTTGGCGGAGGGGCGTTTGTGCCCAAAATGAGTTGGCTGCTGAAATATAGCTGCAGAAAATCGGCTCAGTTTGAAATGCCGCCGCAATCTTTGGGCTGCGCGGCAGTTCATTTTTGGTAGCACCGCACGAGCCGCCTCACATTGTCGCTACTGGGTATTGGGACGTCACCGTGCTCTTGGACGGCGCCGAAATCCTGAAGCGGCTTCCGCGCGCCATTCGGAAACCGACGACTCACATCATCGACTGGTTCCACATCGCCATGAAGATCCAGCCCATGCAGCAGATCGCTGATCACATGATCCGATCCCAGTCTGGTTTTGCTGAAATACTTCCGACCGCCGGCAAGGACATCAGAGCCGTGAAGTGGCGTCTGTGGCAAGGTCGCGTGGATCGCGCGATCCAAGACCTGGAGCAGCTCTCTTGGCAAGCTTAAATGTTTCGCAAAGAGAAGGCGAGCTTTGCCTCGGGTCTCAGCTCCTCACCTACGTCCCGTTCGAACCGCAGTGCGATCGTGAATTACTGAAAGCGCTACCAAGCCGGACTTCGCGTTGCCACGACCCTTGCCGAATCGGTGGCCAATTCCGTGATCGCCAAACGCATGGTCAAGTGGTCAAGAAGCAGCAGATACGGTGGTCTCTACACCGTGGCTGACATGCTGATGCAGGTTCGAACAGCCGAGGTGAATAGAGAGCTTACCGACCGAGTGCGGGCACGATCCGAAGGTAAGGTGCTCAGGGCGTGTTCCGATGGCGACCTCACCAAACTCGACACCACTTCCGTCGCGCGCGCCGTGGAAATTGACGTGTCGAAATTGTTACTCACAGCTCACGCATTACAAGCCGGGTTCGGAATGGGGCTGGGAGTTGGAGGCGGCAGAAAAGATCGAGCAGATCGATCCGACGAATCTTCGCTTCCGTCTGGAGAAAGGCATCACGTTCACCGGCGGCTACGGCGAAATGACCGCTAGGGACGCTAAATTCTACTTCGAGCGCTTGTTCAAGAACAATTCGCCCAGCAAGCCCAATTGGGGTTCATTCGACATGTCGAGTTAGAAGACGACTATACCGGCGTGATCGTATTCAAGACACCATATGTAGCTGTTTGGCTCATTCCGCTACCTCTCTTGACGCGCAATGAGGGATGGTCCGGCCCGAAGCCAGGCTTTGACGAAATCCGAATCGTTCCGATCGACGATCTTATGGCCCGCGAACGTGTTTATCGGGCGGGTGACGTCGATTTCACTTATATCAGTCTGAATTCGCTTGCGAGCTTCAAGAGCAATCCGCCCGTAAACACCAGGTCGAGGAAAGGCCATCGCTCTGGTATTATTGGGTTGGCATGAACATGGATCACTCGAAGCTGAAGGACATTAATGTCCGGAAGGCGATCCAATGGGCGATCAATCGCCGCAGATCCTGGATGCCGCCTATGCGGGCCAAGTCAACGTGGCGACAGGCACGATTGCTCCCGGCTCGTCGGGCACCGTGAAAAGGCGCTCATACCGCCAGAAGGCGATCTCGCAAAGGTGAAGGAGTTTTTTGAAAAAGGCCGGCGTGAGCGAGCTGACCTTGAGCATCGACTGCCGCGTTAATTGCATTGCGCGAGCCCTTGCGTTGAATCTGGACTTGATCATTGCCGATGAGCCGACCGCGGCCTCGACGTTTCAGTGCAGGGGAAGCGCTCAATCTTCTCGCGCGGCTTCAGGACGAACTCAGCATGGCGATCCTGATCATCACGCACAATCTTAACCTGGTGCGCCACATGACCGACCGCATGGCCATCATGTATCTTGGGCGCTTTGTCGAGGTTAGCTCGACCGAACGCATCTTCGATCTTCCGCACCATCCTTATACCGAGGCACCCTCGCCCTTTTTTTAATTCTTTGAGTGGAGATCAAAATGAACATCAAAAGCCTTCTTCTCAGCTCCGCTGCGGCCGTGATCGCACTTTCCGGTGCGCGCGCCGCCGACGCCTTCATCGTCGCCGAGCGGAACCAGTATCCCTGGCAACGAAACCTGCCTGCGCATCGGTGCGTATGTACGCTGGGATGCTTCGGCTGGCCAGGAAGGTTCGTTCAACGGCCGCCGTGCTGTCGACCATGGAGACGGCAGCATCAACGATACCTGGTACAGGAGGGCCGCTTCTCGCTGACGACCTGGAATGGTCAGGGAACAGAGCTCGGCAGGTTGAAGACCTACACTCAAACCAGCTCAGCTATACCGTCGGTTCTGTCGCAAACTTAGAAATGGGATAGTGAACGGCCATTTCGGCCTGTCCGTTAGGCGCGAGGATTTCGAACTGCTCGGCGATCGACGGGCTCGGATGTCGCTTACGCATATATGAATCATCTCGACGCCGGAGAGGATAACCACGCGCTCACCTGCGACTTGAAGCCGAGCATGGATCGAAAGCGACGCTTAATACGCCTGTGATCCTGTTCGGTCCGATTGTTGAGATACCGACTTTTGCGGCGTCCCGATCTCATCAATCACATACGACCCGTCGTCTCGATGAACCGACAGGGTCGTTCTTTGGTTTTCGAAGTCCTCTTTCACATCTCGGGTTTGGCTTCCTTGTTGCCTAACCGTCACCGGAGCCTGGGGCGCATGGTCAGCCGGAAGGAATTTTACGTTCGCCAGTCCGCGCTCGGATATCAGCACCGGAAGCTCAACCGAGCGCTTCGCGACGTCGATGGTTGCTTTTTCGTCGTGGGGAATCGGGAGGGGATGCTGTCCTTCAGCAACGACATTCACGTGATTGAATAATGCAAGGTAATATGGCGCGCGAAGCCGAGATGTATAAGAATAAGTTAGGATTGTCACGAAAATGGCGCGTGCTACCCTGAATAGGCTTTCATAGGCTCACAACGACCAACCGACGTTCGATGCTTCGTTAGTTGGGCTTCATGTCGAGGAAAAGTCTCGTGCAGCCAAGATGACTTCTGCAGCCAAATCTTGTCTGAGCATTTCTATGGGAATTCGACCGTTAAGCCGAGATGACGGGCGGGTCAGCCAAAGCCACGCCGGTCTGGGATTGGCGATCAAGGACAGCACTTGTCGTATCCCTGGCGCAGGCCTGCCGTCGATGAACTGAGCCAAGGGGAACACATGCTTCCGGGCGCCTTTCCGGAACGCGACTACGTCGTTGTGCCGTTGCCACCAATGCAGTGTCGATCGCGGTATGCCGAAGCGTTGTTCCAGGTATGTTGGCCCTGCAACTGCGCCCGCCCAGTCTTCAATGCGCAGGCAATCGCTTTGCTGATCTCGCGCTTTTAGGACTGTGCACTCACGCGCGCCCTCGGTTCGAACCGTGAGAGGAGCCGCGTCACCAGCGCTTTCATTGGAACGACGCACTGCTTCGGCGGCTAGCCTGCGGACAAATTCAGAGGCAAGGGCAGTCAAATCGTTATGAAGGGTTTGTTGAGGCGTTCCAGAAAACAAATCGCCGGCGGCAACATCCTTCATAATCTCCTGAACCAGAGCGCGCTGGACTTCCTTGGCAACCAAGCTTGAAAGCTCGTCCTGACGAGGCTCAGAGTTAAATGGTTTTGTCATGTTTGGCTCCCCTGCCCGTAAGAGTCAGCTTGATCCCCTGCCCGATCAAAATGTGATGGAGGGCCATGTATGTGGAAAAAAGAAAAGTGAGGCCAGATGGTCTCACGGGCGAAAGACGAAGCGTTATCCGAGCGATCGCACCGATGAGGAAGGAGAGCGGATTGCACCGCTGCCGCCGAAGCCGCCCAGGCGTGGCCGCAGACTGAGCGTTGACCTGCGCCAGGTTCTCAACGCGATCCGCTTTATGACTTATGGAGCCGGCGGCTGGCGGATGCTCCCGAAGGACTTTCCGCCATGACAGACGGTCCACTGGTAGTTCCGGTGCTTTGTAAGGCTGATGCTGTTTCGCACGATCCACTATATAGCCCTGATGGACGACCGCGAGTGGGCCGGACGCGAAGCCTGCCCGAGCGCCGGTTTTGTCGCCAGCCAGACCGTCAAGGCAGATGCGCCGGGCGCCTCGCGAGCTTATGATGCGACCAAGAAGACGATTGGGCACGAGCGCCACACCGCGGTCGACACTGATGGGGGGCTGCTGACGGTCAACCTCAAGGCGGCCGACATCACCGACAAGGCTGTCTTCCTCGATTTCGTCATCGAAGTGGCGTGCGTTCCCGATGCCGAGGCCGGCGTCAAGGTGCTGCTCAGGCATTGGACGATCGAAAGAACGTTCAGCTGGCTGATACGCTGACGCAGCCTCTATCGCGACCACGAACGCCGCATCGACGTCTCCGAAGCAATGATCCACGTCGCCGCGGCCAGTCTTTTGCTGCGCAGAATCAGCCGTTGAGCAAATGTCGCTGGCGGCGTCAGAGCCCCCTCTGCACGAGCCACATTGCTCGTTTTTCTCGAGCTCATCGCGTCTACTTGTCCGCTCGATCACACCGGATGCTCCACATGGCGCAAGCTGCGGCATCGACCTCTCGTTCTCCAAAGAATGACGTACCGGGACGCATCAGTGAAAACACATACACCTGGTGGAGGAGCGTTTGCGCCCAAAATGCGTGGGCCCCTGAAATACGGTCTGCAGAAACCGCGGCGGTTTGAAATGCCTCGCGCGGTACCCGTGACCCGGATATTTTTCCACCTAAGGAAGGCAGATGTCAGAGAATGTCGCCAAACAGGTGAAGCGCGCCAGAAAGGTCCCCGGCCGCCGATGATTGGAGGCGGAGATGTGTTGTTGTACACTGTGATGCCGATCAGTTTCAAAACGCGGCGTCTCGTGGGGGAGATATTTCACAAGAAGCATGGTTTCGGAATGGATCGTTCGTCGTGAACAGCTATTCTTAATGCGAGGCTCAAAGAAAAGTTTCGTCGGTACAACCGCGCCCGCCTCGGCGCAAACTAAGGGGCTCCAGCGCAAGCTCGCTATGGCGGTGGGGCACTATCCCGGATGGCTTCGAATGTCTGTGTGTGGCAGTGGTGGTCATGCGTGCGCGTTCGCCGGGCATCCGTTCCAATATGACCGCAGTGCATTGCAAACATCGGTCTCACACTATACCGACTTGTTCAACTCTCCAGTGATGCCCCCAAATCATCGTAGCGAAATTGCAGGCGCTGCCGCGGCATTCGCTTCGATTGGGATAATTCGCTCAACAAGAGAAAGCGATGACGTCATCCCATACATTGAATGCCATTTTCGAGTATATCGATTGGAACCGCGCGAAGTCTCTCGAGCGCCTGATCGAGTATCTTCATCCAAGCATTAGTGCGACAGCGTGGGCATCGACCAAGTGGGTGTCATCGTGGTCGGCACGGCGACTGAGACAGGACTCGAAACCAGCCTGATGCCGATGGCGGGATACCCGATGGTCGTCGCGCGCTGGGAAAATCCCCCGGGAAAGCCCACGGTATTGCTCTACGGCCATTGCGACGTGCGCCGGCTGACCCGATCGACAAATGGCCTCGCCGCCGTTGGGGCCGACCATTGGCGACGGTCGCCTGTGCGCATGCGGCGTGGGCGACAATAAGGGCCAGCATTTTGCGCAGATCCTGGCAATTGAGTCCCACCTCAAGGTGCATGCTGGAAGGCGAAGAGGAGATAGGCAGCCGGCCCAAATCCGACATCCTACTTTCGACAAGGCGGTCGGGATAGGTGAATGCCGATGCTAGGCAGCCGCGCCCCGTTCGGCAAGACGTCGGGAGTTTAGCACGAGTCTCTAACCTAGCTTATTCACGAACGAACTATAGGACGGTGGTGCGGCAGATGCCAAAGATCAACGCCAGGCGCTTGCTCTCGGAACTCAGACGTTTTGCACAATTCGGCGCGTACCAGACGGGTGTCCATCGTCCGACCTATTCGAAAGAGGACATGGACAGCCGGCGCTGGCTTGCGCAGCAATATGAAGCCGTGGGTCTTCATGCGCATATCGATGGGGTGGGCAATGTGTTCGGCACCCCGGTCTCGAAACGGCGATTCCTATTGATCGGGTCGCATGCAGAGTCGGAGAATCATGCCGGATGGCTCGACGGGGCGCTTGGCGTGATGTACGGCCTTGAGATTGCCCGGGCTTTTGCGGAAACACCGGACTGCGCTGGCCTTCCCATCGCCCCAGTTGCCTGGGCGGATGAAGAAGGCCACTATGTATCGCTGCTCGGTAGCCGTTCATTCATCGGTGACATTGACGAGGCGGAGATTGACAGCGCTGTGAACCTCCATCACGGGCTGCCGCTCAGGGAAGCGCTCCGTACGGCCGGCCTGGCCGGCGTTCCCCGATCTCTGGTCGAAACGGAACGCTGCGCCGGTTATCTGGAAGCACACATAGAACAGGGAGACGCGCTGGAAGCATCGGGCAACCGGATCGGCGTTGTCACGAGCATCGTCGGGCTATGGCAGTACTCAATCGTCTTTCGCGGCATCCAAAATCACGCCGGTACGACGCGCATGGCTATCCGAAAGGATGCCGGCGTCGCTGCGGCGACGCTGGCCATTGCCATTGCCGAACGCTTTCCGAAGTTGGCCGGGCCGCGTTCCGTCTGGACCACAGGCCGTATTAACCTGGAGCCTGGCGCTCCCAGCATAATTCCGGGCAAGGCAGAGATGCTGTTCCAGTTTCGGGATTCAGACATGCCGGTGCTTGAGCGCCTCGATGCGGCGCTAAGGCAACTGGTCGAAGAGACCGCGATCAGAACCGGCTGCCGCGCGGAGATCGAGCGGACCGAAACTGGCAAGCCATGGCATATGGATGCGGCCTTCCAGGCAGCGATAGAGAATGCCGCCGCACGTCATGCACCCGGCGCCTATGTGAGAATGCCAAGTGGTGCCAGTCACGACGCACAGGTCGTGGCTCGGAAGCTGAGAGCCGCTATGCTTTTCGTGCCAAGCATCGGCGGTATCAGCCATCACTGGACCGAAAACACAGACGATGCAGACCTGGTACTCGGCTGTCAGGTGCTGGCTGATGCGGCCGAAACGATCCTGCGTGGCGAAAGCAGGTAGCGGCTGGTATCCGAGGGGCGAGACCGGCCCTTCCGGCTGTCAATAGCGGCTGATTCCCAAGGCCGATCTACGTGGGGTGCTGACCACGCGACCAACGTGATCGGGGTGATCGGGAACGAAGTTGTAGGCCTGAGCAGCCTTTGTGCTGTTACGGGGTGGTAGTGAGGGTCAATCGACCAGCCCGGTCCCTGCCAACCTGCCAAGCGCGCTCATAGCGGTCAATATAGGGATAGATGCGTGCCGCGACTGGCGCCTAGACTAGTTTCCGTCCACAAACGTCAAACTGTTGATTTTATTGCCTAAATCGTGACTTTGCGCGGGCAAGGCCCGGCGGTTTC
>NZ_JAMYTD010000024.1:0-83709 GCF_040322255.1 Mesorhizobium sp. M0166
GCGCATCGACGATAAGCGGCGCGACCGGCGAGTTACCGACAATTCCAACGATACCGCACATGGCGCTTGCCCCCGATTCCGACCTTAAACCCGGCGCTATTTAGAGACTGCCGGGCTGTCGCGAAAAATCACATTCCATTTCGTCCGATATCAGCCGGACTATCCTGCACAGATGCACCATGACAGGGCGCACTTGCAATCCGGTTACTGCAATTGCTCAGTTTCTCCGCTTATGTATCCTATCTCGGCTCAACGGCTCCAGAAATCAGTCAAAGACATGATGCGGCTATGAACGAACGAATCGACACGGTGACGCTTTGGCGTCCGGTTGGCGAACTGGAGTTGATCCAGAAGGCAGGGATGCGCGCCTTTCCGCCTCGACTTGCCGATCAGCCGATCTTCTATCCGGTCACCAGCGAGGCCTATGCCACCCAGATCGCCCGGGACTGGAATGTGCCCGCGAGCAGATCAGGTTTCGTGACGCGTTTCGAGGTGCGTCGCAGCTTTCTGGACCGTTACAGCGTCCAGCATGCCGGCAGCCGGGCGCATCTGAAGACCTGTCGGCCTTCAACGATGCAATCGTTGGCGAAATCCAGCTTGTCGCTGAGTTCGCTAGTCTACCCTTTTTTGCGGACAGCCGCGGCCGAAGAAAAACGCTCCCGCAACGCCTTGCCCTTGCCGGGTAGAGTCCGCTGGCGGGCGCGGCCGAAGGCCAGCGCATCGTCGGGTACGCTTTCGGTGATGACGCTGCCCGAGGCGATGTAGCCGCCCTTACCGATCGACACTGGCGCCACCAGCGAGGAGTTCGAGCCGATGAAGGCGCCCTCGCCGATATCTGTGAAGAATTTCGAATAGCCGTCATAGTTGCAGGTGATAGTGCCGGCGCCGATATTGGCGCCTGCGCCGATGCGGGCATCGCCGATATAGGTCAGATGGTTGACCTTGGCGCCCTCCTCGACGATCGCCTGCTTTACCTCGCAGAAATTGCCGACCTTGGCCTTGTTTCTCAGATCGGCCCCTGGCCGCAGCCGCGCGAACGGGCCGACATCGCAGTTCGACGCAATGGTGGCGCCTTCGATATGGCTGAAGGCATGGATCTTGGCGCCCGTGGCGATTTTTACGCCCGGCCCGAACCAGACATTGGGTTCGACAATCGTGTCGGCGCCGATCTCGGTATCGTGCGAGAAGAACACGGTTTCGGGCGCAATCAGCGTAACGCCAGAAAGCATCGCCTCGCGCCGCCGGCGCGTCTGCCAGATACCTTCCGCCTGGGCAAGCTCGGCACGGTTGTTGATGCCGAGCGCGTTCTCGAAACTGGCTTCGGTGGCGACGACATCAAGTCCCTGCGCAGCGGCGATCTCGACGATATCGGTGAGATAATACTCGCCCTTGGCGTTCTTGCTGCCGACTTCATCGAGCAGCTTCAGCGCGTGCTTGCCGGCGACCGCCATCAGCCCGCCATTGCAGAAGGTGATTTTCTTCTCCTCGTCCGAGCAGTCCTTCTCCTCGCGGATGGCCACGAGCTTGCCGGCCTTTTCGATAAGCCGGCCGTAGCCCGAAGGATTCTCTGTACGGAAGCCGACCACGACGACGGCCGCACCTTCGGCCAGCTTCAGCCGCGCCGCCGCGAGCGCTTCCGGATCGATCAACGGCGTGTCGCCAAACATCACCAAGATGTCGTCATAACCCTTTGATATTGCTGCGCGTGCGGCAAGCACGGCGTGCGCGGTGCCAAGACGTTTTTCCTGGACGAAAGCCTCGGCCTTCGGCGCAAACTTGACTGCGGCCTTGCGCATCTCATCGGCGCCATGGCCGATCACCAGCGCCAGATCGCCGCTGCCGGCGGCTTCAGCCGCCTTGACGACATGGGCAACCATCGGCAGGCCGGCGATTGTGTGCAGCACTTTCGGCACTGAACTCTTCATGCGCGTGCCTTCGCCAGCGGCGAGGATGATGGATAGGCAGGATCTCTGGCTCATGGGGACAGCAACCGTTGAAAGGGGTCTGGAATCGAAGCGTTAGTAGCACCGGCGGCATGCTGCACCAATGCGGTTAAATTCCGGTGAGACGGTAGAACCTCCAACCCGCGACACGCTCAAGCCGATCGGCTCAGGCGGCTTCCGCCTCGTTGCGTGATGCGAAGCTGGGGGCTCGGCCACGGCCGTATTGCCGTGGCGAACAGTTCATGACCCGCTTGAAGGCTGTGCTGAAGCCGCTTTCGGATTCGTAGCCGAGCGACAGCGCGATGACGGCGACGGGATCGCTGGAATTCGTCAGCCGGTCGCCGGCCAGCAGCATTCGCCAGCGCGTCAAATAGTCCATCGGCGACGCGCCAACCGTCTCCTTGAATCTGAGCGCAAAGGTCGATCGCGACATGCCGGTCCGTTCCGCCAGTTCCTGTAACGTCCAGCCATGCGCAGGATCGTCATGCATGGCGCTGATCGCCGCGCCGATCTGTTTGTCAGCCAGGGCAAAGAGCCAGCCGATGCCACCTTTCAATCCTTCCGAAAGATGCAGCCGCAGCGCCTGAACCAGCATCATGTGGGCGAGGTGCTGAATCACCAGAAAGCCGCCCGGCTGCGGCTCGCGCAGCTCCTGCATCATCCGCTCCACCGACCAGCGCAGCGCCGACTGGTCCGACTCTTTGCGGATATGCACAATGGCTGGCAGCATCCGCAACAGGATGCCGGCATGATTCCCGCCAAGCGCGAAGCGGCTGCTGACCAGAAAGAAATCACCACCGCCATTGTGGGTCACGACACCGCCGGCTCGCGCGGGCGGAAAAATCTTGACGGCTTCAACAGGCGTCAAGCTCATGTCGCTTGCAAGGCGGAAGGGCCGTCCACTCGGCAGCAGGAAGCAGTCTCCCGTCTCAAGGCGCACTGCGTCAGCAACGCCCTCCACAGATAGCCAGCACCGGCCGGAGACCACCGCTCCGGTCTTGATGCTTTGCTGCTGGTCGGGGAACTGGATCGACCATTCACCACCAGCATCGAAACCGGCCGACATATAGTTTCGCGGCTTCAGCAGCGAGAGCACATCTGAAAGGGGATCCACAGGTCATTCCGGACGATTGCGAAGATAATACGGACTCTACCGCATAGATCGTATTTTCTCAAGCGCCTATCACGATACAACCGAGCCGCGAGCATGGTCGTGGTCAGAAATGAACAAGGAGAAGTCGTGATGCGTGTTTTCGTTACCGGAGCGACCGGATTCGTCGGTTCTGCCGTCGTTCAAGAACTCATCGGCGCCGGCCATCAGGTGCTCGGCCTCGCCCGCTCGGCGGCGTCGGCCAAGTCGCTTGCAGCCACCGGAGCCGAGGTGCATCGAGGTGACCTCGAAGACCTCGAAAGCCTCAGTAGGGGCGCAGCGGCAGCCGATGGCGTGATCCATACCGGCTTCAACCACGACTTCTCGAAATTCGCGCAAAACTGCGAGATGGACCGGCGCGCCATCGAGGCCTTGGGCGGAGCACTCGAAGGCTCCGAGCGGCCCCTGCTCGTCACCTCCGGAACCGCGCTCCAGGCGCGGGGCCGTGTCGCGACGGAGGAAGATGCGCCTGTCCCCTCTTCCGCCTCGTATCCCCGCGCCTCCGAAGCGACAGCCGCCGCGCTGGCGGCACGCGGCGTGCGCGCGTCGGTTGTTCGCCTTCCTCCGTCGGTCCATGGCCAGGGCGACCACGCCTTTGTTCCGATCCTCATCGACCTTGCTCGCAAGAAGGGCGTGTCGGCCTATGTCGGCGAAGGGTTCAATCGCTGGCCTGCCGTGCATCGGTTCGATGCCGCCCGCGTCTACCGGTTTGCGCTCGAGCATGGAGCCGGTGGCGGGCGATATCACGCGATCGCCGAAGAAGGAGTGCCGTTCAAGGACATCGCCGGCGTGATCGGCCGTCGCCTGAACGTGCCGGTCGTCGCCAAGTCCGGGGAAGAAGCCGCCGATCATTTTGGCTGGTTCGCGATGTTCGCGGCGATGGATGTCCCGACCTCAAGCGAACGGACTCGCGCGCTGCTGGGGTGGGCGCCGAGCGGACCCGAGCTCATCGCCGATATCAACCAGCCGGGCTATTTCGAAGGTTGAACGGACCACGTAGCTGCGGTGCCTTGCACCGCAGCTACGGCCTCGCGCTTCGGCCGGGCGGGAACCTATCCCAATTGCCCCAGCACCGGAAAATTCTCAAGCAGCCAGTATGACACCGCCTGCACGCCGCCGGTCAGGAAAAACACGCCGGCGACCACCAGCAACCCGCCGATGGCCTTTTCGACGCGGCCGAGATGGACGCGGAATTTCCCGAGAAAGCGCATGAAGGCGCCGGAAAACAGCGCCGCAACGAGGAAGGGAATACCGAGGCCGAGCGAGTAGGCGGCAAGCAGCAGCGCGCCCTCGCCCACCGTCTCGCGGCCGCCGGCAAGCGTCAGGATCGGCCCCAGCACCGGGCCGATACAGGGCGTCCAGCCAAAGGCGAAGGCCAAGCCCATGACATAAGCGGCGATCAGGCTGGCCGGCTTGCCTTGTGACTGGAAGCGCGCCTCGCGTGAAAGCAAAGGGATGCGCAGTACACCGAGGAAATTCAGCCCCATCAGGATGATCAGCACGCCAGCCGCCATTGCCAGCGGCTCCTGCCAGACTCGCAGCAGATGGCCGATGGTCGAGGCGCCGGCGCCGAGCGCGACGAAGACGGTCGAAAAGCCGAGCACGAAGGCGATGGAGGAATTAACCAGCGCGCCGCGCGCACCGGCCTTTGCCGTAATGCCGGCCTCGCCGCGGAAATCGTCGACCGACACGCCGGCCATATAGCACAGGTAAGGCGGCACCAGCGGCAGCACGCAGGGTGACAGGAACGAAATTGCTCCCGCCCCGATCGCGCTGACATAGCCGACGTCCAATGCCATTTCCGTCTCCCGATGACTGCGCAGCCATATAGCTACGACAACGGCCGTCCGCCAATCACCATCGCGTGGCCCCATCACATTGGGTAGCAATGCCGACGCCCGCCCGGGAAGAAAGGGCAGCCAGGCAGCGTTGATCAAACGAAGCTGCGTTGTTCCGCGCGCTTTTCGAATGATCCAGGGAGAAGTCCATGAAAACGATCGCAATTGGCATGGCCGCGCTTTTGCTCGGCACCACGGCGTCCTTGGCCGCCGAGGCGTGGAAGGAAGCAGAACTCGGCGGCAGCAAGATCTACACCGACGCCAGCGGCATGACGCTCTACACCTACGACAAGGACGAGACGGGCAAGTCGAACTGCTACGACAAATGCGCCGCCAATTGGCCGCCGCTGAAGGCTGACGCCAACGCCAAGGCCGAGGGCGAATGGACGATCGTCGACCGCACCGACGGCACCAGGATGTGGGCCTACGAAGGCAAGCCGCTCTACACGTTCATCAAGGACAAGAAGGCCGGGGACGTCACCGGCGAGGGTGTCGGCGGCGTTTGGCATATCGCCAAGGCCGACTAAGCCTTGAGCTTCTGATCCGCTGTAACAGGCGGTAACACGGCTGGTCGCTGGGAACTCGACCCAACCGCCCCGGCGGCCAGCTTTTCAGCACGGTAATTCCTTGCGACTGTCCGAGCAAAATGCCGGGCTACCGATCACGCGCTTCACAGCATCTGTTCAAGCAGGGCTGGCGCGTGCTGGATGTTTCTCTTATATCCGCGGGAGAGTTTGTCCCGTTCTCCAGGATCAATTGCCGGGCTTGTCCAGCGATGGGCTGCCCATTTCCCTTGTCCAGGATTGCGGAAATCGCATGGCGCGCCGTTGGGTTGCGCATTCGGTACAGGGCCGCATTTTGACTGCTTGGCCTTGACCCGATGCAAAAGCGCGGCCATGTGAGCGACACATTGAACGAGATTTCGTCGCGCGCAGCGGAATTCTTCTGCCGCATCACAACTGATATGAGACCGTATGGACGTCGTCGTCGTCGAATCGCCGGCCAAGGCGAAGACAATCAACAAATACCTCGGCAAGAACTACAAGGTTCTGGCCTCGTTTGGCCATGTCCGCGATCTCCCGGCCAAGGATGGCTCGGTGCGTCCGGATGAAGACTTTGCCATGTCCTGGGCCGTCGACACCGCGTCTGGAAAGCGTCTCGCCGATATCGCCAAGGCGGTCAAGGACGCCGACGGGCTGATCCTCGCCACCGATCCGGACCGCGAGGGCGAGGCGATCTCCTGGCATGTCCTCGAAGTGCTGAAGCAAAAGCGCGCGTTGAAGGACAAGCCGGTCAGCCGCGTCGTCTTCAACGCTATCACCAAGGCGTCGGTGCTGGAGGCGATGGCCAATCCGCGCCAGATCGATGCGCCGCTGGTCGATGCCTATCTGGCCCGCCGCGCGCTCGACTATCTGGTCGGCTTCACGCTGTCGCCCGTGCTGTGGCGCAAGCTGCCCGGCGCCCGCTCCGCCGGCCGCGTCCAGTCGGTGGCGCTGCGTCTGGTCTGCGACCGCGAATCCGAAATCGAGCGCTTCATCCGCGAGGAATACTGGCAGGTCGCCGCCATCCTCGGCACGCCGCGCAAGGAAAATTTCGAGGCGCGGCTGACCGCCTTCGAGCGCAAGAAGCTGCAAAAGCTCGACATTTCCAACAAGGCGCAGGCCGACGACATCAAGGCGATGCTCGAAGGCGCAAGCTTCAAGGCGGCGTCGGTCGAAGCCAAGCCGACCAAGCGCAATCCCGGGCCGCCCTTCACCACCTCGACGCTGCAGCAGGCAGCCTCATCGGGTCTCGGCTTTTCGGCCAACCGCACCATGCAGGTGGCGCAGCGGCTCTATGAGGGCATGGAGATCGGCGGCGAGACCACCGGCCTGAT
This sequence comes from Mesorhizobium sp. M0166, assembly GCF_040322255.1. Taxonomy (NCBI): domain Bacteria; kingdom Pseudomonadati; phylum Pseudomonadota; class Alphaproteobacteria; order Hyphomicrobiales; family Phyllobacteriaceae; genus Mesorhizobium; species Mesorhizobium sp. M0166. The sequence goes on from NZ_JAMYTD010000024.1 coordinate 6,808, forward strand.
CACCTATATGCGAACCGACGGCGTGCAGATGGCACCGGAGGCGATCTCTGCCGCACGCGATGCGATCGCCAAGGAATTCGGTGCCAAGTACCTGCCTGAAAAGCCGCGCGTCTATTCCGCCAAGGCCAAGAATGCCCAGGAGGCGCACGAAGCGATCCGTCCGACCGATTTCATGCGCACGCCGGCTTCCGTCAGGCAGTATCTCGACGCCGACCAGGCGCGGCTTTACGAGATGATCTGGAAACGCGCCATCGCCAGCCAGATGCAGCCGGCCGAGATCGAGCGCACCACGGTCGAGATCGAGGCCATCAACGGCCCGCGCACCGCCGAGCTTCGTGCTGTCGGCTCGGTTGTTCGCTTCGACGGCTTCCTTGCCGCCTACATCGAGCAGAAGGAAGAAGATTCGGAAGACGAGGAAAGCCGCCGCCTGCCCGAGATCCGTGCCGGCGAGCAGCTCACACGCGAGGCGATCAACGCTACCCAACACACCACCGAGCCGCCGCCGCGTTATTCGGAAGCTTCGCTGATCAAGAAGCTGGAGGAGCTGGGCATCGGCCGGCCGTCGACCTATACGGCGATCCTGAAGACGCTCGAGGATCGCGATTACGTCACCATCGACAAGCGCAAGCTGGTGCCACAGGCCAAGGGCCGGCTATTGTCAGCCTTCCTCGAAAGCTTCTTCGAGCGTTATGTCGAGTACGACTTCACCGCTTCGCTCGAGGAGAAACTCGACGAAATCTCTGACGGCAAGCTCGCCTGGAAGGACGTGCTGCGCGATTTCTGGAAGGATTTTTCCGGCGCCGTCGCCGACATCAAGGAGTTGCGCGTCACCGACGTTCTCGATGCGTTGAACGAGGAACTGGCGCCGCTGGTGTTTCCCGCGCGCGAAGACGGTTCGAACCCGCGCATCTGTCCGAAATGCGGCACCGGCAACCTGTCGCTGAAGCTCGGCAAGTTCGGCGCCTTCGTCGGCTGTTCGAACTATCCCGAATGCTCCTTCACCCGCCAGCTCGGCGACGCCGCCAATCCCAATGGCGAGAACGGCAATGGCGAAGACGGCACCAAGGTGCTCGGCAAGGACCCCTATACCGCCGAGGAGATCACGCTGCGCAATGGCCGGTTCGGCCCCTATATCCAGCGCGGCGACGGCAAGGATGCCAAGCGCTCCAGCCTGCCCAAGGGCTGGACTGTCGATTCGATCGATCATGAAAAGGCGCTCGCCCTCTTGTCGCTGCCGCGCGACGTCGGCAAGCATCCGGAATCCGGCAAGATGATTTCGGCCGGGCTGGGGCGCTACGGGCCGTTCGTGCTGCATGACGGCACCTACGCCAATCTCGACAGCATCGAGGACGTGTTCTCGATCGGCCTCAATCGCGCCGTCTCGGTGATCGCCGAGAAGCAATTGAAGGGCAAAGGCGGCCGCAATGGCGGCACAGCCGCTGCGCTCAAGGAACTTGGCGATCATCCTGCCGGCGGCGGCAAGATCGTCGTGCGCGACGGCAAATACGGGCCTTATGTGAATTTCGGCAAGGTCAATGCGACGCTGCCGAAGGGCAAGGATCCGCAATCGGTGACTATCGAGGATGCGGTTGCGCTCATTGCGGAAAAGGAAGCCAAGGGCGGCAATGGCGCCAGGAAGCCCTTCCGCAAAGCGGCCGCGCCTGCCAAGAAACCGGCTGCGGCCAAAAAACCGGCGGCCAGGAAAAAGGGATAGGACGGGTTGGCGCACAAAGTCTCCGGAAGAAGCCACGGCGATCTGCGCACCGCCGATACCCGCGCCAAGGTCAGGGACAATTACCGGCCTTCACGCGACGAGATACTGCGTTACATCGCCGAAAATCCGGACCGCGCCGGAAAACGCGACATCGCCAAGGCGTTTGCGCTGCGCGGCGAAGACCGTATCTGGCTGAAGGACGTCTTGCGCGACCTGCAGGACGAAGGCCTGCTGACCAAGGAGCGCAAGCGGCTTGCCCGTGTCGGCGCCCTGCCCCACGTCGCGGTGCTCGACATCTTCGGCCGTGACGCCGACGGTGTGCTGCTGGCGCACCCGACCGAAGCGATTGGCAATGGCGAACCTCCGGTCATAGCGATCCGCGTGTCGCGCGGCGGCAATGGCCCGACGCCGGGCATCGGCGACCGCGTGCTGGCCAAGACCTTTCCGACCGACGATCCGGCAGGCCCGGCCTATACCGGCCGGGTGATGAAGATATTCGAGAAGCGCACCGATTCGGTTCTCGGCGTTTTCCGTGTGCTGAAGGACGGCACGCTCCGCATCGAGCCGGTGGAAAGGCGCCAGCCGGAGCTGGTCGTCGACAAGGAATTCCAGAACGGCGCCAAGAACGGCGATCTGGTCGAGGTCGAGCCGGCGCGGGCCTCCCGCTACGGGCTGCCGCGAGCCAAGGTTCTGGCGGTGTTGGGGTCGCTGGCCAGCGAAAAGGCGGTCTCGATGATCGCCATCCATGCACACGACATTCCACATATTTTTCCCGCCGACGTTATCGCCGAGGCGGAGGCGGTCAAGCCGGCGACGCTTGCCGGCCGCGAGGATTGGCGCGAGCTGCCGCTGCTCACCATCGATCCGGCCGACGCCAAGGATCATGACGACGCGGTGTTCGCCATGCCCGACACCGACGAGAAGAACGCCGGCGGCGTGGTTGTCACCGTCGCCATTGCCGATGTCGCTGCATACGTGCGTTACGGCACGGCACTCGATCGCGAAGCGCTGAAGCGCGGCAATTCGGTCTATTTCCCCGACCGCGTCGTGCCGATGCTGCCGGAGCGCATCTCGAACGACCTCTGCTCACTGCGCGAGGGCCAGGATCGTCCGGCGATAGCGGTGCGTATGACTTTCTCGGCCGATGGCCACAAACTCAGACACTCGTTCCATCGCGTCATGATGAAGTCGGCCGCGAAACTTGCCTATCAGCAGGCGCAAGCGGCGATCGACGGCGCACCGGACGACACGACTGGCCCGATCCTCGATGCGGTGCTGAAGCCGCTATGGGACGCCTACGCGATCCTGAAGCGCGGCCGCGACACGCGCCAGCCGCTTGAGCTCGATCTGCCCGAGCGCAAGATCCTGCTCAAGCAGGACGGCACCGTCGACAAGGTCGTCGTGCCGGAGCGGCTCGACGCGCACAAACTGATCGAAGAGTTCATGATCCAGGCCAATGTCGCCGCCGCCGAGACACTCGAGGCGAAGCGGCAGGCGCTGGTCTACCGCATCCACGATGCGCCTTCGCTCGCCAAGCAGGAATCGCTGCGTGAATTCCTGCAGACGCTAGGCCTGTCGCTGGCGCGCGGCGCGCAGATGCGGCCGAACCAGTTCAACGGCATCCTCGCTCGCGTGCGCGGCGCCGACAATGAGGGGCTAGTCAACGAAGTGGTGCTGCGCTCGCAGAGCCAAGCCGAATATTCGCCTGCCAATATCGGCCATTTCGGCCTCAACCTGAAGCGCTATGCGCATTTCACCTCGCCGATCCGCAGATATGCCGACCTGATCGTGCATCGCGGGCTGATTGCCGCACTCGGCCTTGGTCCGGGGGGCCTGACGCAGGACGAGGCGGAGCGGCTGGAAGAGGTCTCGGCACTGATTTCCGCGACCGAGCGGCGCGCTATGGCCGCCGAGCGCGACACGGTCGACCGGCTGATCGCCGCCTATCTCGCCGAGCGCATCGACGACCGTTTCGACGCCCGCATCTCGGGCGTCACCAAATCGGGCCTGTTTGTCCAATTGCCGCAGTATGGCGCGGATGGCTTCATTCCGGTTTCAACCCTGGGCGGCGACTACTATATATACGACGAAACTGCTCGATCGCTTTTCGGAGAACGCACCGGCAAGGGCTATCAGCTTGCTGATCGCGTCGAGGTTCGCCTGATCGAGGTGGCGCCGATGGCCGGCGCGATGCGTTTCGAGATGCTGACCGAGCCAAAGCCGCTGCCCGGCTCCAAACGGTCGTTCCACAAGGCCAAAGGCCGCGCCCGGGCGTCGCAATCGCGTCCAGGCACGCGCGGCAGGAGACGGTAATGCCAACAGAACTGCAGGTGGAAGAACGGGTTTTCGGCGGCGAACATCACTCGGGCCGGACCGCCCGGCCGCTATGGACGGCAATGAAGCGCGGCATGCTCGGCCGCTGCCCGCATTGCGGCGAGGGCAAGCTGTTTCGCGCCTTCGTCAAGACCGTCGATAAATGCGATCGTTGCGGCGAGGAGCTCCACCACCATCGCGCCGACGACCTGCCGGCCTATCTCGTGGTCGTCATTGTCGGCCACATCGTGCTCGGCGCCTTCATGGGTGTCGAGGCGACCTCGACGCTGTCGACCTGGCAGCACATCGCCATCTGGGTGCCATTGACCATCATTCTCGCCGTCGTCCTGCTGCAGCCAGTCAAGGGCGCTGTCATCGGCCTGCAATGGGCCTTTTATATGCACGGCTTTGGCGGTGAAGAAGATCTGATCGAGTCGCATCCCGAGGCTTGAAACCGAGGCTGGCGCAATCGGCATGGCTGGACGCCACTTTCGCATCGGAGAAGATTCCGCTAGGTCGAGCGCATGGACGTTATGACCAAGGCGGAAATCGACAAGGTTGAGCGGATCGCGCTCGATGCCAAGCCTATACGCCCGCGTGACGCCGCGACGCTGATCCTGCTTGACCGCAAGGGCGACGAGTTCCTGGTGCTGATGGGCCGGCGCCACGCCGATCATGCCTTCATGCCGGGAAAATTCGTGTTTCCCGGCGGCCGCACAGATCCGGCCGACAGCCGCATTCCGACAGCCACCGCACTTCATCCTGAGGAAGAAGCGAGATTGACCGCCGGCATCGGCCGCACCAGCCCGGCCCGCGCCCGCGCCATTGCCATGTCGGCAATCCGCGAAACCTACGAGGAGGCCGGCCTGCTGATCGGCCAAAAAGGCGCCTTCGCGACCGCCAAGAGCGACTGGCAGGGCTTTGTCGAGCACGGCGTCATACCATCACTGCGAGCGCTACACTTCGTCGCACGCGCCATCACCCCGCCCAACCGGGTGCGCCGCTTCGATACGCGCTTTCTCGCGGCATGGCGCGACGATGTCGCGGTGCAACTGCCGGATGGCGGTCCGACCGATGAGTTGGAAGACGTCGTTTGGTTGCCATTGGCCAGGGCCAGGCAAGCCGATATTCCAGACATCACGCGCACGGTCCTGGAGGAGCTGGAAAAGCGGCTCGCCCGGGATCCGCTGCTGAGCCCCGGCGGTCCCGTGCCGTTCTACCGGCTTGTCCGCAATCGCTTCGTCCGCGAAATTCTCTAGAGCAGCCAGGCATTTCATGACAGTGGATACCCAGCGAGAGGTCGAGGAACGCGTACACTGGCTGCCGATGGTCGCGGCGATCTCGTCGATCAGCGTCGTCGGCATTGCCATCGGCCTCGGCATGCCACTGCTCAGCGTGATCCTGGAAACGCGTGGCCACTCCGCGTCGATGATCGGGCTCAACACCGCGGTCGCCGGCCTCGCCTCGATCGCCGGCGCGCCGCTCGCCACCCCGCTCGCCATGCGGTTCGGGGTCGCCTGGACGATGCTTGCCATGATTGCGGCCGGGGCGCTGGCCTTTGTCGGTTTCCATTTCGCACCAGCCTTCTGGATGTGGTTTCCGTTGCGCGTGCTGCTGCATATCGCGCTGACGGTGCTGTTCATCCTGTCGGAATTCTGGATCAGCACCTCGGCGCCGCCACACCGGCGCGGACTGGTCCTCGGCATCTATGCCACTGTGCTGTCTCTCGGCTTTGCCGCCGGGCCTTGGCTGTTCGCCCATCTCGGCAGCAGTGGCTTCCTGCCCTTCGGCGTTACCATCGCCTTGGTTACGCTCGCTGCCATACCGGTCCTGGCGGCACGCAACGAGAGCCCGACGATCGTCTCGGACGGCGAAACCAGCAATTTCCTGCGTTACATCTGGCTGGTGCCGACGGCGACCGCGGCCGTGTTGGTGTTCGGCGCGGTCGAGACCGGCGGCTTTGCCCTGTTCCCGGTCTACGGTAACCGCATCGGCTACTCGGAGGCGGACGCCGCCCTTTTGCTCACCATGATCGGGCTTGGCAACGTGCTGTTGCAGATCCCTATCGGCATGATCAGCGACCGCGTCAGCGACCGCCGCTATCTGCTGATGGCCTGTGCCACCGTCGGACTTGCCGGCACGGTCTTCATGCCGTTCTTCGCGCAGAACTGGCATTTGATGGCAGCGCTTCTGTTCGTCTGGGGCGGTGTGGTCGCTGCCATGTACACAATCGGTCTGGCGCATCTTGGCTCGCAACTTTCCGGCCACGAACTGGCCTCCGCCAACGCCGCCTTCGTGCTTTGCTACGGCGTCGGCATGGTGCTTGGCCCGCAGGCAATCGGCATCGGCATGGACGCTTTCGGGCCGTCGGGCTTCGGTTGGGCGCTCGGCCTGTTCTTCGCCTGCTATATCGTGCTGGTCGGCACCAGGCTGCTCCGCAAAATCCTCTGAGTCGGCTCAGCTGCCGACATCGCTCCCACTGCTGACCAACTCCTGACACAACCATGTCAGGAGGGCTCGAGTATATGCTCCCCCAAAGTGCATAAGCAGGGAGACCTCGGATGATCGATAGTGGCTTTGAAACAAAATCGCTGCGGATGGAATTGCTGCTGCTGGTGACCTTTCAGGCACCGGCAGCCGATGTCGACCGCATCATGGCAGCGGTGGTCGCGATCGCGCCGCTCAGAATGGGCAAATATGATAGCAATGCGTTTCAGTCGGCGGACGGCATCGAACGTTACCGGCCCCTTGAAGGTGCCGCCGCCGGCGCCGAGACGGAATTGCGCAGGCGGCCGGGCACTGTCGAAGTGTCGTTCGAACTGCCTGACGACCAGAAGCTCGCCGCTCGCGTCGTCGAAGCGATTTACCAGGTTCACAGCTATCAGGAGCCGGTGATCCGCATTCAGCCACTGCTTGCCAGCCGCTCCAAGGGCCTCGACGACCGCGCCAATCCGAACCGCTGGTGGAACACGACGGGGGACTGGAAGAAGGCGTTGCAACCGGAAACCGTCGCGGCGGAGTGACCGGAACCTGGTCGTATCTCGGTTTGAATTTGGCTGTCAGGAAGCCTGCCAATGGATGATGAAGCAAACCGCAAACCGGCAAGCGATCCCCAGGACCTGGCGCGGCTGTTGGTTTCTCGCGAGCAAGCGGGAGACGCGGAAGGAATGGCTGCTCTTTACGAACCCGGTGCCATCCTCGATACCGGCAACGGACAGTTGGCCTGCGGCAGAGACGCCATCAGCCGATTTTACGCCAAGTTGGTGGCAGCGGGACGAACGTTTGATCTCGGAGATCAGCGTCCGGCTATCATCAACGGGGATTTGGCGCTCACTTCCACGCGCCTTGCCGATGGTACGGTGACTGCGGAAATCGCTCGCCGGCAAGGTGACGGGAACTGGCTTTGGGTGATCGATCAGCCGTCCATCGCTCGATACTCATAGCCAGCATTCAAACTGAGACGCCACCCCGAGCCTGCTTAGGACGGCCGGAGGCACACAGGAGCCTCCCGCGGCCGTCGGCAGCCAATCAAGTTGTCGGGTTCTGGTAGCACATCAATTGTCCGCTTCATCCCCAGCCTCCATCGGCTGGCAATAAACCCGGACAAGCTCATGTGCTACCTAATCCGGACAACTCATCTGCCTGCGACACAGAACCTGGACAAGGGTTGACTTTCCGGGTGCGTTCTTTATGTGTCGCGGCAAGTTTCCCGCGTCCGGGTGTTTCCCCGTGCTCCAGCGGCCAAAACTCCACGAACATTAACGGACGAACATCATGGCCAAAGCCGCAAACATCAAGATCAAGCTTCTGTCGACCGCCGACACCGGTTTCTTCTACGTGACCAGCAAGAACAGCCGCACCAAGACGGACAAGCTGTCGTTCCGCAAATACGACCCGGTCGCCAAGAAGCACGTGGAATTCAAGGAAACCAAGATCAAGTAATCGGGTTTTCTCTCGCAGTACCGAAACGCCGCCTTCCGGGCGGCGTTTTTCGTTTCGGGGGTGCAGGACTAGCCGATGCGATCGCCGCTTGCCGGATCGAACAGATGCAGCGACGCCGGATTAGCCGACAGGCGCACGGCCTCACCCGGCTTCACGCTGGCCCGGCCCATGGCAAACACGCAGACCTGCTGGCCGGCAAGCCTGGCATAGAACTGGGTCGACAGGCCGAGCGGCTCCACCACGCCCACCTCGCCTTTCAGCGCACCATTGTCGGCGAGCCGGATATGCTCGGGCCGCAAGCCGACGGTGATCGCATCGCCATCCCTTAGCGGCATGCCGTCCGGCAGCCTCAGCTTCTGGCCGTCGGCCAGGATGGCATCCGGCTTGGCGCCCTTTTCAACCACCGCAGGCAGAAAATTCATGCCGGGCGAGCCGATGAAACCGGCAACGAACGTGTTGACCGGCCGGTCATACAGATCGAGCGGCGCACCGACCTGCTGGACGAGGCCGTCATGCATGACGACGATGCGGTCGGCCATTGTCATCGCTTCGGTCTGGTCGTGGGTGACATAGACAGAAGTGGTCTTCAATTGCTGGTGCAGCGCCTTGATCTCGGCACGCATGTGGACGCGCAGCTTGGCGTCGAGGTTCGAAAGCGGCTCGTCGAAGAGAAAGACCTTCGGGTCGCGCACGATGGCCCGTCCCATGGCGACGCGCTGACGCTGGCCGCCGGACAATTGCCGCGGCAGGCGCTGCAGAAGCGCATCGAGCCCGAGCCGCCTGGCGGCACCGTCCACCCTTGCATCGATCGCCGGCTTGCCGGCCTTTCTCAGCATCAGGCTGAAACCCATGTTCCTCGACACGTCCATGTGCGGATAGAGTGCGTAGGACTGGAACACCATGGCAATGTCGCGGTCCTTTGGCGCGATGTCGTTGACCAGGCGCTCGCCAATATGGATCTCCCCGTCGGAGACCTCCTCCAGCCCGGCGATCATGCGCAGCAGTGTCGATTTCCCGCAGCCGGACGGGCCGACCAGAACGACGAACTCGCCGTCTGCGATTTCGAGATCGACCGCGTGCAGGACGCGCACGGCTCCATAGTCTTTGCGGACTTTGTCGAGTGTGACGGAGGCCATCGATCTATCCCTTGACGGCACCGGCGGTAAGGCCGGTGACGAGGTAGCGTTGCAGGAAGGCAAAGAAGACGCAGACCGGGATCAGCGCCAGGATGGAAGCAGCCATCATCTGCCCCCAGTCGACCGCGAATTTGCCGATATAGGTGAGCAAGCCGACCGCGAAAGTCTTCTGGTCGTCGCTGGAAATCAGCATCAGCGCAAACAGCAACTCGCTCCAGGCGGCGGTAAAGACGAAGCCGAGCGTCGCGCCCATACCAGGCAGCGTCAGCGGCACGATCACCTTGCGCATCGCCTGCAGGCGCGTGCAGCCGTCGATCATGGCTGCCTCTTCCAGGTCTCGCGGGATGCCGTCGAAGAAGGATTGCATCAGGAAGGTCGCAAAGGCCGTATTGAACGCGGTGTAGATGACGACGAGGCCGGTCAGGCTGTTGATGAGGCCGATCTGTCCCATGATGCGGTAGATCGGCGGAATGACCATCACCAGCGGAAAAGTCTGGGTGAGCAAAAGCAGGATGGCCAAGGTTGCCTTGCCGCGGAAGGAAAATCGCGACATGGCGTAGCCGGCAAGCGTGGCGATGACGGTTACGAAGGCTGCCGTTGACACCGAAACGATAACGCTGTTCAGGAAATAGCGCGGAAAATCAGTGGCTTCGAGCACGGTGACGAAGTTCTGCAGCGTCGTTTGCGACGGCCAGAAACTGATGCCTTCGGAATAGAGCAGCCGCTCCGGCGTGACCGAGATCTTCAACGTCCAGAAGATCGGGAACAGCGCGAAGGCCATATAGGCACCGATGGCGCCGTAAAGGCCGATGCCGCCGAGAATGCGCGAGGAGACGGAGCGTCCGGCAATCATCAGACGTGCCTCACCAGCGAGCGGCGGATGCCTATCAGCGCAATCGCATAGACGATGAGCAGCACAAGCAGCAGCACCGCCACCGCCGAGGCATAGCCCTTGTCCAGCGACTTGAACGCGCTGACGTAGATATAGACCGGCACTGTGGCCGTCGAACCGGCAGGCCCGCCTTCGGTCATGACGAAGATCAGGTCGGCGAATGTGGCGATCCATATCGTGCGCAGCATGACGGTGATGACGATGGTCGGCGCCAGGAACGGCAGCGTCACCTTGGTGAAGCGCTGCCAGGGCGAGGCGCCGTCGATCGCCGCCGCCTCATGCAGTTCCGACGGGATCGACTTCAACGCCGCCAAAAGCGTGATGGCAAAAAAGGGAATGCCGAACCAGACATTGGCGACAATCGGTCCCCACATGGCTGTCGCGGGATCGGAGAGCACGTTGGTTGGCTCGGCTTTCAGTCCCAATGCATAGAGCCAGTGCGGCAGCGGTCCGATGATTGGGTTGAACAGCCAGGCCCAGGTCAGGCCGGAGAGGAAGGACGGCACCGCCCAGGGCAGGAACACCACCGCTTGCACGATCTTTCTGCCCCGGAACGGTGTGTCGAGCAGCAGCGCCAGGCCAAGTCCAAGGAAAAATTGGAAGAACAGGCTGGCTGCCGTCCACCACAGCGTGTTGACGAGCGCCTGCCCGAGCACGGGATCTGACAGCATCGCCTGATACTGCCCAAGCCCGACATATTCGGATTTGAAAGCGGAGAATCTGCGGAACGAGTAGCCGATGCCGATGACCAGCGGCACCAGCAGCACGACGACCAGCAGCACGATCGCCGGGCTGAGATAGAGCCAGGGCTCGATCGCGGCATGGGATAGCCGCTTCTTCCGCGGCCTGCCGGCGGATCGTATTTCGGACACGGCATAGGTCATTTGGTGCTGGACTGTCTCCTGAAGCAGCGTCGAGGACAGCGCGCTTCTCCCGTTACGGTGAAAAGATGCGTGCAGGCAGATGAGAGGCAACACGAGCCACGACAGGTTGGCGCCGCCCCTCATCCGTCACGTCGTGACACCCCCTCCCCTTGAACGGGTGAAGGAACAAAAGCTATTTCTTGTTCTTGGCCATCCAGTCCTGCTGTTCCTTGGTCAGGAACTTGGCCCATTCGTCAGCCACGTCCTTGGCCGCTTTCTGGCCAAGCAGCACTTCCTGAAAATTCTTGATCGCCACCTGGTCGACGAAATTGCCGAGATTTTCCAGATGCGTCGGAGGCGTCACCATCTCGTATTTGTCGCCGTTGTTCAGTTCCTCGAACCAGCCTTTGAACTGCTCGGTCCTGAAGTGAGCGTCCTGGTCGGCGCCGTTGTGGATTGGAATGACGCCGACTTCCTTTGCCCATTCCAGATTATCCTTGGGCGACAAAAGCGTTGCCATCAGCTTCCAGGCATCGTCCTTGTGCTGGGAATTGGCGAACATCGCCCAGCCGGCATAACCGAGCGTCGGGTAGGATTTGCCGCTCGGCCCGACCGGCATCGGCGCCACGGCGAAGTCGTCGGCGCTCATCTTATCGGCGATGCCGAGCAGCGCGTCAGGATCCTGGTTCAGCATGGCGCAGGTGCCGGAATAGAAGCCGGTGACGGTCTCGTTAAAGCCCCAGCTCACCGCATCTTTCGGCGCCAGGCCGTTCTTGTACATGTCGGCGAGCATCTGCAGGCCCTTTACCGAGCCTTCCTCGTTGATCGTCGAGGTGCCGTCCTCGTTGAAATAGCCGCCCTTGCCGGCGGCGATGTTCATGAACATATGCATGCCGTTGAAGGCGCCCGGGCCGCCGCGCAGGCAGTAGCCGTATTTGCCCGGTATCGCAGAGATCTTCTTGGAGTCCTCGACGAATTCATCGAGCGTCGCCGGCGGGCCGTCCAGACCGGCCTCCTTGAACAGCTTCTTGTTCCAGAACAGCGCGTTCAGGTAGTAGCCGTAAGGGATCATGTACTGCTTGTTGTCGACCGTCGAGCCGAACTGCTTGGCACGCTCGCCCAGCGTTTTGGCATCGTCCCATTTGGCCATGTATGGCCCGAGATCCTCGAGTTGGCCGTTGGTCGCATAGAGGCCCATCCAGCGTTCCGGCATCTCGACGATGTCGGGCGTGTCGCCGGCCTGCACCATGGTGAGGAACTTCTCGAACGCCTGGCCCCAGGGCAGCGATACCAGCTCGACCTTGACACCCGGATTGGCCGCCTCGAATTCGGCGATCTGCTTCTTGAGGAATTCGGTACGCGGCGGGCTGGTGATGACCTCGACCATCTTGACCGTGGAATCGGCCAGCACGCTGCCGGCGGAAATCGCCAGACCCGCGACGGCACCAAGAAGGATGCTCAGTTTTTTCATGTTCAGCACTCCCATTTTGAACGGCTCCTTTATCTTTTTGCTCTGTCGAAGGCCTGGGCAACATCCGCCCACAGGTCTTCGACACTTTCCAATCCGACACTGAAGCGGATGGTTCGGGGGCTGACGCCGAAGCGCGCCATCGAATTCAGGCCCGGCGTCTGCTCGAGCGAGGCCTTTGCCGGAACGACCAGGCTCTCATGGCCGCCCCAGCTGACGCCGATTCGAAAGAGCTTCAGCGCATCGACGAAAGCCGGGATGTCGATGTCTTCCGTCACTTCGAACGAGAACAGCCCGGCATAGCCGGCAAGCGTCGCCTTGCCTGGATGGTTGGAATAGGCCGGGTGGTTGACCCGCTCGACATGGCCATGCGCCTTCAGCCGTTCGGCGATGGTCAGCCCGCTCTTCATGTGATGCGGCAACCGCAGCGGCAATGTGCGCAGGCCGCGCAGCAACAGCCAGGCCTCGAAAGGCGAAAGTTTGCCGCCGAGATAGGAATAGGTCTGCTCGTTGATATGTCGGATATGGGCCGCCGAACCGGCCACCACACCGGCGACGGTATCGCTGTGGCCGCCGAGATATTTCGAAGCCGAATGCAGCACCAGGTCGACACCGTGCGAAATCGGCTTCTGGAACACCGGGGTCGCCCAGGAATTGTCGATCGAGGTGATGATGCCCTGCTCTTTGGCCAGCCGCGCCAGATGCGTTATGTCCTGAAGCTCGAACATCATCGACGTCGGGCTTTCCAGGTAGAGCAGCTTGGCGCCGGGAAGTGCCGCGGCGACCGTGTCCGGATCGGAACCGTCGACATAGTCGACCTTGATGTTGAGCCGTGGCAAAAGCCGCTCGAACAGCCGGTAGGCATCGCCGTAGCAATTGCGCACGACGACCATGCGCTCGCCGGCACCGACGAAAGCAAGCACCGTGGCGCTGATCGCCGCCATGCCGCTGGAAAAGCCGCGCGCGGCCTCCGCCCCTTCGAGAGCGGCGACGCGCGCCTCGAACTCCATGACCGTCGGGTTGTCGCCACGCGAATAGATCGGCTGGCGTCGCCTGCCCGCGAATGTGTCGGCCATCTCGGCATAATTGGCGAAGGTGAAGAGCGAAGTCTGGTAGATCGGCGGTACCACCGCGCCGCCGGGGAAAGGCTCGTCATGGGCGAGAAGCGTCGCCGCCTCGGCGAGATAGTCGTTTTCGAAATCGGCGGGATGGTCGCTCATTTCTGGCCCGAAAGTTTGAGTTTGGCCGCACCGCGCTTCAGATCGTCCTCGACGGTGGCGATCAGCTTGAGCGCCTCGGCCCGGGCTCCCTCCGGATCGTGCGTGGCGATGCGTTCGTAGATCGTGCGGTGGTAAGGAAAGCTGGCGTGGCCGAAGTCGCGCACGCCAAGCGGATGCTCCCAGAAACGATGGAACAGTTCGTGCATGGCGGCGATGATCTGCTCGAACAGTGGATTGCCGGACGTGCGATAGATCGACTGGTGGAATTCCCAGTCCTCCTCCGCCGACATGCCGGCGCGCGTGTGAAAGGCCTGCTCCATGACGTCGAGCTTGCGCGCGATCTCGGCGATCTCGGCCTGGCCCGCGCGGACGGCGCAAAGGGCTGCTGCTTCCGCTTCCAGTGCCCGGCGGATTTCCAGCGTCTGCATTAGGCTGGTGAAATCATTGCCGCCGGCCAGCGTCAGCGGCATGTGCATCATGTCCAGCGAGACCACTCCCTTGAGATAGGTGCCGCTGCCTTGCCGCCGTTCGACCAGGCCGAGCCCTTCCCAGCGCGTCAGCGCCTCGCGCACGGTGTTGCGGCTCACCTTGAGGCGCTCGGCAAGGATGCGTTCGGTCGGCAGTCTCTGGCCGGGCCCGAGAGCTTCCCGTATCACAAAGCCGGCCAGCGCCTTGAGCACCGCGTCGTCACGAGCAGTTGCCTGTATGGGGGAAAGGCCGAATTCGGTCATGCCAACGGGTCACCAAATGGCTCAATGGTCCAACCAATTTCTGCATAGAAGACAGACCCTGTCAACCGACTGCGGGCGCATACGCTCTGCCCAGCCGGCTATTTCAAAGGGCGCTGTCGCTGCCGCGGCAAAAACCCAGCATCTTCGGGATGTTGACGCAGAATCCTGATGTGTTTTGAAAATTGGGGGCCGGCCGGCGTTTGGCAGCGGTACGAGGAGGCCACTATGTGCCAGCGCCGGCCGGCCGACCCCACGGACCCAGGAGATGCGGCGGACCTGAGCATCATGGGGTATTCTTCGGGTCGAACCGGCGATCTAGCCTCGTGCCGGTTACGTCTAAGGGCTGCACATTTGCGCAACAACTTATAGAAATCAACCGTTTCTTAACCAAGCCTCGCAAATCGCTTGGATTAAGGTAAATTCGTAACCTTGTCGCGTTGACCGGGCAATTGCTGTTCGGTGCTAAGCCGCCTTGGCGACGACGCGATTGCGGCCGCCGCTCTTGGCTTCGTAGAGCGCGAGGTCGGCGCGTTTCATCAGCGCCGAGACCGTGTCTACCCCTTTCAGCACCGACGACACGCCAACGCTGACGGTGACTTCGACGGCCTTGCCTTCGGTGCCGACGGCAAACGGCAGCTGGGCGATTTCGGCGCGAATGCGCTCGGCGACCTTTTCGGCTACCGCGCCGTCGGTGTCCGGCATCACCACGACGAACTCCTCACCGCCGAAGCGGCAGGCCAGGTCGATGCCGCGCACATTCTTGCGCAGCCGCCGCGCGAATTCGCGCAGCACGTCGTCGCCGCCGTCATGGCCATGCGCGTCGTTGATGCTCTTGAAGCGGTCCAGATCGGTGATCATCACCGACAGCGGCCGGCGCCGTGCCACGGCGCGGTCGAACAGCGTCTGCAAATGGCTGTCGAGATAGCGGCGGTTGTGCAGGCCGGTCAGGGCATCGGTCACCGCCATCTCGATGGTCTGGGTGACGCTGGCGCGAAGCTGGTCGTTGTAGCGCTTGCGACGCACCTGCGTGCGCAGCCGCGCCGTCAGCTCCTGCTGGTCGATCGGCCGCATCAGATAATCGTTGATGCCGAGTTCGAGGCCGCGGATGATACGCCCCTCCTCGCCCTCGTCCGCCAGAAGGATGATTGGCAGGAAACGGGTGCGATCAAGCGAGCGCAATTGCGAGCAGAGCCTCAGCGGGTCGAAATCGGCAAAGGCCGTCGAGATCATCACGCATTCGTAGGGCAGCTCGGCGGCCTGGAAGAAGCCGGCATGCGGATCGGTGGCGACGTCGAGATCGGCACTGCCGCGCAGCATCTTCTGGATGCGCTCGAACGAGGATTTGCGCTCGTCGACCAGCAGCACCTTGGGCACCGCATCGTCAGTAGCGAAGTTGCGGCTCAAAAGCTCCTCGATGCCGATATTGCGTGTCGTCGAGGCGCGCAGCCGCAGCTCGTCGGTCAGCGACTTCAGCCTGACCAGGCTCTTGACGCGCGTCATCAGCTGCAGATCGTTGACCGGCTTGGTCAAAAAATCGTCAGCGCCGGCCTCGAGGCCGCGCACCCGATCCGAAACCTGGTCGAGCGCGGTGATCATCACGACCGGGATGTGCGATGTCGCCGGGTCGCCCTTCAGCCGCCGGCAGACCTCGAACCCGTCCATGTCGGGCATCATCACGTCGAGCAGCACGACGTCGACCTTGCCGTTCTCGCAGATCTCGATCGCATCCGGCCCGTTGGTGGCGGTCAGGACCTCGAAATATTCGGCGAGCAGCCGAACCTCCAGCAGCCTGACATTGGCTGGGATGTCGTCGACGACGAGGATCCGCGCGGTCATTTCACAAAGCTCCGGCTCGGCTGGAAAGATACATCAGGCATCGCCCAGGTAGGATTTGATGGTTTCGATGAAACGCGGCACCGAGATCGGCTTGGAGATATATGCCTCGCAGCCGCCCTGGCGGATGCGCTCCTCGTCGCCCTTCATCGCGAAGGCGGTGACGGCGATGACCGGGATGACGTGGAGATCATCGTCCTCCTTCAGCCATTTGGTCACCTCGAGGCCCGACACTTCGGGCAGCTGGATGTCCATCAGGATGAGGTCCGGCCTGTGCTTCCGCGCCAGATCCAGCGCTTCCAGGCCGTTGCGTGTGCGCACCGTCTCGTAGCCGCTCGCTTCGATGAGGTCGCGAAAGAGCTTCATGTTGAGCTCGTTGTCTTCGACGATCATAACCTTCTTTGGCATCGATTTCCCGTCCCGGCTGACCTTCCACTCGAAGGGTGCCGTCATGCGCCCCTTGTCGGCACGCACCAAACCTGTTCCCACTATACGGCAATATGATTGACGAAACGGAAACCGGCCGCCCGAAAAGCGTTCGGATTCCAGGTCGGCGAGCTTGCTGCCGGCGACACTTGCCACTACTGCGAAAACAGAACGATTCCGCCCATGAAGGAAGGTAGCGATGGCAAACGCAGCGTCAATGCGCGAGGAAGCGGAAACGATCGCCGTAAAGGCGTTGGGCTTCGTCGCCGCCGATCCGGAACTTCTGCCCCGCTTCCTGGCGATCACCGGCATCGAAGCCCATTCCATCCGCAGGGCGGCCGGCGAGCCGGGATTCCTGGCCGGCGTGCTGCAGTTCATCCTTGCCCACGAGCCGACCCTGATGCGTTTTTCCGAGGAGACCGGAACGCCGCCCGTCGCAGTCGGCAAGGCATTGCGGGCGCTGCCGCTCGGCGACGACAATCATGAGCATTCGATATAAGGAACGATCCCGAGACAGCGGACAGATCGCCGCGGCGAAAACCGCGAGCGCACTCGGGCGTTAACGCCAGCCGGTTCTAGAGCAATTCCAGGAAAAGTGTGAAACGGTTTTCCGTCCGGAATTGTGCAAAAACAAAGACATGGAGCGGTTCGGCGTTTCCGTGAAACGATGAACCGCTCCAAGCTCGGCGCTTAGGGTTTCAACTTCGCCCCTGCCCCGCCATTGTCATTCTCGCCCGAGCCATGATCCGGAACGGTAACATCGCTTGGGTCCATGATGGGGTTGTCCTGAACGGCATCGGCCGGCTTCAGCATGGCGCCGTTGACCGTGACCGAACCGTCTGCCTTGGCGTTGACGACCCATTCCAGTCGACCATCCGGCAGTTCCTTGCCGAATCCTTTGACGGCGAGTGCGAACGGGAAATACTGTGCCGCTTCCGGTTCGGTCTTGGCCGCCGTCTGCAGGGACTCCACGATCTTGTCATAGCCCGCGACATGTACTGTCATCGTCGCCTCCGGCTTCATGCCCGGGAACGTCATCTTCCCTTCCACGGCAACTTCGACGTTGCCATTCTTGGCTATGCTGTGCTCGAGCACGATCTTCGGGTTGTTGGCCATGAAATCGGCGACCAGGGCATCGCCAAACTCGTCCGACAGCGGCGGATCCTTATTGAGATCAAAGGCTTCGATCGCTTTTTTCGCCATCGTGTCGAGATCAATGTTGTCGCCTCCGATGTTCAATTCGAGATCGGTTGGCAGCAAGGCGGCGCTCCAGCTTGGTAAGAGCTGCTGAGGAACAGTCAGCCCTGCCGCCGTGATGCTGTAGTCAATCTTTCCATGGCTGGAGATGCCGCCGATGCTGGTCGTTGCGCTCAAATCACTGAGCCGGAAATCACCCACAGCCGTTGCAAAGGTCAGGCCCTCAAAGCGGTAGGACTCTTCCAATCGTTCCCAAAGGGGCAATGCGCTTGTCAGTAGAGATTTGAGCTCAGCCTGGTTTGCCTTCAGTGAAGCTTCGTCCTGATTGGCGATGGCAAAACCGAGAAGATCGAGGAACGCCTTCGTACGCACGCCATTTCCGGTAATCTCGGCCGACACCCTCGGTGACTTCATCGTGACTGGCACTTTCAGCCCCGTCCCGCCTTCATCGACAATGGCCGTTTCGACGAAATCAGCGATCGTCTGTGTCATGGCAAAATCGACGCCGCCGCCTGCGGATTTGCTAGCGTTCAAGGTCGACGTGCCGGCGCCAATGCTGAGGTCCATCGGCTCCTTGGGATCTCTGGACGTCACTTGCATGCCGGCCATCGAGCCGGCTCCGCTGGTGAACGCCGTCAGCCCCGGATCGTAGATGCCGCTGAACGCGGAGCCGGAGACGGAGAAACGCACCCCTTGCGGTCCCTGGAGATCGACAAAAGCGTTGGATGCTAGATCTGACGACACACTCCAGCTTCCGTCACTGCGCGGTTTGACCAGCATCGCAAAGGGCGCGAGATTGAATGTCAGAGGGTCATTGTTGCGATTTGCCCTAATGAGGGCGTTGAAATCGAAGGCTATCCGATAGGCATCGCCGTCGGTCGAGATCTTCAAAATACCGCTGTCGAGCGCCTTCTTGCCAATGTAACGCGACAGATCATCCGAAAGTTGCTTCGCACCCTGACTATCGATGGCCTGCCCCCAGCTTGGCGTACCGAATGCAAGCAGCAAAACAAATGGCAAAACACGCTTCATGTTAACCCCCATTTTCGACCACTGAACTCAAAGTCGCTTCGAGATTGATCGCAAGATACTGTTACAGCCACGACACGACCAGCTAAAGCACCAGCCGCACCAGCGGCCGGCCCGGCTTGCGTTCGATCAATCGCTGGAACCCGGCCTTTTCGAAGACCCGCGACGAGCCGACGAACAGCCCGATCGAGCGCGAATCCTTCGACAGGTCGATCGGGCAGGCCTCGAGCAGCCGCGCGCCATTTTCCCGTGCGAAGTCGATGCCGCCTTGGACCAGGCGGTGCGACAGGCCCCTGCCGCGTGCCTTGGCGCGGATGAAAAAGCAGGAGATCGCCCAGACGTCTGGATCGCTGGCATCGGCGGGGTCGAGCGGCGCCGACCCCCGGCCCTGGTTATTCCACTCGGGCACGTCGGCGCGCGGGCCGATCTGCATCCAGCCGACCGCCTTGCCGTCCTCGAAGGCCAGCAGGCCAGGTGGTGGTCCGGCCTCGATCCGGGCTTTGATGTGGTCCTTGTTCCGCTCCCGGTTGCTCGCGCGGCGCGCTGCCGGCGACAGCCGGAAATGTGTGCACCAGCAGCCGTAGCAGGCGCCTTGCTTACCGAAAAGATCTTCGAAATCCGCCCAAAGCTCGGGCACTAGCGGCGCTATGGTCGTATTCATGAGCTCTCTCCCGGCCCACCGCCTTGTCGTGGCGTCCGTCGTGACGTACCATTGCATTTGTTCTCTTTATGTTCGCAGCGATGGCGGCTCCTGTCAACAATCCCGAACACGGTTTTTGCCGCGACTGCCTGAGTTTTCAGCGCAGCGAGGCACGCCGTTGCGAGCGCTGCGGCAGTCCACGGCTCGCCCGCCATCCCGAGCTTTACCGGCTGCGCCTTGCCCATATCGATTGCGACGCGTTCTACGCGGCGGTCGAAAAGCGCGACAACCCGGCGCTGAAGGACCGGCCATTGATCATCGGCGGCGGCAAGCGCGGCGTCGTCTCCACCGCATGCTACATCGCCCGCATCCATGGCGTGCGCTCGGCAATGCCGATGTTCAAGGCGCTCGAAGCCTGCCCGGACGCGGTGGTCCTCCCGCCGGACATGGAGAAATACGTGCGCGTCGGCCGCGAGGTGCGCGCCATGATGCAGGCGCTGACGCCGCTGGTCGAGCCGCTCTCGATCGACGAGGCCTTTCTCGACCTCGCCGGCACCGAGCGCCTGCATGGCCTGCCGCCCGCGGTGGTGTTGGCGCGCTTCGCGCTCAGCGTCGAAAAGGAGATCGGCATCACCGTTTCTGCCGGCCTTTCCTACTGCAAGTTCCTGGCCAAGGTGGCGTCGGACTTCCGCAAGCCGCGCGGCTTTTCGGTGATCGGCGAGGCCGAGGCTATCGGCTTCCTGGCCGAGCAGCCGGTAACGCTGATCTGGGGGGTCGGCAAGGCCTTTGCCGCCACGCTCGAGCGCGACGGCATCCGCACCATCGGCCAGTTGCAGCGCATGGAGCGCGGCGACCTGATGCGCCGCTATGGCGTCATGGGCGACCGGCTCTACCGGCTTTCGCGCGGCGAGGACGACCGTCGCGTCGTTCCCGACCAGGATGCGAAAAGCGTCTCGGCGGAAACCACTTTCGACACCGACATCTCCTCCGTCGACGAACTGGTTTCGGTGCTGAGGGCGCTGTCGGAAAAAGTCTCGGCCCGGCTGAAAAAATCCGGCATGGCCGGACGCACCGTCGTCCTCAAGCTGAAGACCCAGGATTTCAAGATCCGCACGCGCAATCGCCAGCTCGGCGATCCGACCCGGCTGGCCGACCGCATCTTTCAGACCGGGCTCGAGCTGCTGCGCAAGGAAGCGGATGGCACGAAATACCGGCTGCTCGGTATTGGCGTCAGCGATCTCTCCGACGACGACCGGGCGGACCCGCCCGACCTGGTCGACGTCCAGTCACGTAAGCGCGCCATGGCCGAAGGCGCCATCGACACGCTGCGCGGCAAGTTCGGCCGCAGGGCGGTGGAGACCGGCTATACCTTCGGCAAGGGCCGCGATGCCCATCCGCCCGAACCGGTCGAGGAGTGATAGTCAGGTGCGCCGCAGATCGATCCGGGTGGTAATCACGCGCTCGCCGGTTTTCGGGTCGACGTCGATAACGGTCAGCCGCATGCCGTCCTTGCCGTTCTTCTCGACCGTCATTTGCGCCGTGCGATCGCCATTGACCTCCTTGGCCCAACGGATGCCGAGATTGATCGCGTTGCCGGAGCGGCTGCCGCTCAATTGCGCCGGCCCGGTGCGCGATCCGACATAGGTACCGCTGTATTTCGTCCCGCTGGACCTGAGATCCGCGCTGATGGCGCGCGTTACCACGATAAGACCGCGGCAACTGCCGTCGAGCGACAACGAGCTCGACGTCGCGTCGGAATTGAAGCGGCATGAGACATTCACCGTCGGCGCATCAGTGGTCACCTTGACGATGCCTTTACCGGCGAAATTCCCCTGGAACGAGCGAAGAAAATCCGGATCGTCGGCATGCGCTACGCCAGCCCCGGCCGTCAGGCAGCCGGCAAGTACAAATCGTGCAAGTGATTTCATCGGGCCGCTCCTCGTTGGTATCCAAAACACAGCACGCAAACACTGAAGGACCAACGCTTCCCACAGCGGCGGGTTCCGGCTTCAACATCACTGTGCAACGCTGCACGGCTGGCCCAGCCGAATGCGCCGGCTAGCGGTTGCGATGAGCGCTCCGGCTTGCGACATAGCCGCATGGCACCCGCACCCTCGATCCCCAAGGCCGCGTTCTGGATGGCGCTGTCGATCGCCTCGTTCCTGGCGATGTCGGTGGCCGGCCGGGCCACGACGGCCGAACTCAACGTCTTCCAGGTGCTCGAGCTGCGCTCGGTGATCGGCTTTTTCATCCTGCTGCCGCTGGTCATGATGTCAGGCGGTTTTGCGGCGATGCGCACCGGGCGTCCGCTGGCCCATATCGCCCGCAACGTCGTCCACTATACCGGCCAGGCTGCCTGGCTCTACGCCCTGACGCTGATCCCGCTTGCGGTACTGATCTCGATCGAATTCACGACGCCGATCTGGACCGCTTTGCTGGCGGTCGCTTTCCTCGGCGAAAGGCTCTCCCGGCCACGGCTCGCGGCGATCGTGCTCGGGCTGGTCGGCGTTGTGATCATCGTGCGTCCGGGCGTCGGCGCGGTCAATCCGGGGCATGTTATCGTGCTGGGAGCCGCGGTCTGCTTCGGCATCTCGGTGGTCCTCGTCAAGTCGCTGACGCGGACGGACAGCGTCGTGCGCATTATCTTCTGGATGCTGATCATCCAGTCGGTGCTTGGCCTTGTCCCGGCGCTATACGAATGGCAAAACCCGCCGCTCGAGCTCTGGCCGTGGATCCTGCTGATCGCCTTTACCGGCATGTCGTCGCATTTCTGCATGGCCCGTGCACTTGTCTATGCCGATGCGACGGTCATCTCGCCAATGGACTTTTTGCGCGTGCCGCTGTCGGCGGTGATCGGATGGCTGCTCTATCACGAGCAGATCGACGCCTTCACCGCTGGTGGCGCCCTGCTGATCCTGATGGGCAATCTGCTCAACCTGCAGCGGAGAGCACCGCAACCGGCGGAGATCGCCGCTTCATAAGCGTGCGCTAACTCTTAGACCAGTTCCACCTCGACCA
Organism: Mesorhizobium sp. M0166; assembly: GCF_040322255.1. NCBI lineage: Bacteria > Pseudomonadati > Pseudomonadota > Alphaproteobacteria > Hyphomicrobiales > Phyllobacteriaceae > Mesorhizobium > Mesorhizobium sp. M0166. The sequence continues at coordinate 29,230 of NZ_JAMYTD010000024.1, forward strand.
CGCCCGGCACCGCCCGCATCGCCGACGCTATCTGCGGCGATACGCGGTAGCGGTTGGGCAACTCGATCTCGACCTCGCCCTCGCCGCCTTCCTTGATGACGATGATGCTCACCTGACTGTCGCCACGTTGGCCAAGCTGCGATTGGATTGTCGATGCCGGAGCGTCATTTCTGACGAAGATGCGCAACGCTTTCTGGATACGGCTTGCCTCGTCCTCCAACGACTGCACGGTCTGGATGCGCAGATTGACGCCTTCAGGCCTGTCCTCGGCCGAAACGGTGATCACCACCGAGCGGCCGGGTTCGAGCAGGTCGCGGTATTGCGCCAGCCCCTCGGAAAACAGCACCGCTTCATACTGGCCTGACGTGTCGGAAAACTGCACGACGCCCATCTTATTGCCGGTGCGCGTCTTGCGCTCCTGCTTGGTGGTGACGGTACCGGCGAGCCGGCCGGCGGCAGCACCGCGTTTGACGGCCGCCGAAAACTCGCCCCAGGTCTGCACCCGCATTTTCTGCAGCGCCGCCTTGTATTCGTCGAGCGGATGCGCCGAGAGATAGAACCCGACCACCTGGAATTCACGGTGCAGGCGGTCGGCGGCCAGCCAGGGATCGGTCGTCGGCAGGTTGAGCGCCTGCGACTGTGCGCCGAGCGAGGCGCCAAAGATGTCGTGCTGGCCGGTGACGGCATTCTGCTGCGCCAGCGACGCCAGCCCCATCATCCGCTCGACGCCAGCCATCATCGCCGCGCGGTCATGACCGAAGCAGTCGAGCGCGCCGGCCATGATCAGGCTTTCGAAGACGCGCTTGCCGACGATCTTCGGATCGACCCTTTCACAGAAATCGGCGAGGCTCTTGAACGGTTTTTCGCCGCGCGTGGCGACGATGTGCTCGACCGCCGCGTCACCGACGCCCTTGAGCGCGGCCAGCGAATAGAAAATGCGGTTCTGGCCGACCTCGAAATCCCGGAATGACGTCATCACCGACGGCGCCACTACTTCGATACCGAGGCGCAGCGCATCCTGGCGGAAATCGGCGAGCTTGTCCGTATTGCCCATGTCGAGCGTCATCGACGCGGCCAGGAACTCGACCGGGTAATGCGCCTTCAGATAGGCGGTCTGGTAGGAGACGACGGCATAGGCGGCGGCATGCGATTTGTTGAAACCGTAGTCGGCAAACTTTGCCAGCAGGTCGAAGATGAAGTCGGCTTGCGGCTTGCCGACGCCGCGCTCGACGGCACCCGAAACAAAGCGCTCGCGCTGCTTGTCCATCTCGGCGCGGATCTTCTTGCCCATGGCGCGACGCAGCAGATCGGCTTCGCCCAGCGAATAGCCGGAGAGCTCCTGCGCGATCTGCATCACCTGTTCCTGGTAGACGATAACGCCCTGCGTCTCCTTGACGAGATGGTCGATCTTCGGGTGGATCGACGCCATCTCCTCCTCGCCGTGCTTTCTGGCATTGTAGGTCGGGATGTTCTCCATCGGCCCCGGCCGGTAGAGCGCGACCAGCGCGATAATGTCTTCGATACAGTCGGGCCGCATGCCGATCAGCGCCTTGCGCATGCCGGCACTTTCCACCTGGAACACGCCGACCACCTCGCCGCGCGACAGCATGGCGTAGGTTTCCGGGTCGTCGAGCGGAATGTGGGCGAGATCGATCTCGATGCCACGGCGGCGGATCAGCTTGACGGCCCTGTCCAGCACCGTCAGCGTCTTCAGGCCAAGGAAGTCGAATTTCACCAGCCCGGCCTGCTCGACATACTTCATGTTGAACTGCGTGACCGGCATGTCCGAGCGCGGATCGCGGTACATCGGCACCAGTTCCGACAACGGCCGGTCGCCGATGACGATGCCGGCGGCGTGCGTCGAGGCGTGGCGGTAGAGACCTTCCAGCTTCTGCGCCGTGTCGAGCAGCGTCTGCACGATCGGCTCACGCTCCGCCTCTTCGGCAAAGCGCGGCTCGTTGGCGATGGCGTCGGCGAGCTTGACCGGATTGGCCGGGTTCGACGGCACCATCTTGCTCAGCTTGTCGACCTGCCCATATGGCATCTGCAGCACGCGGCCGACGTCGCGCAGCACCGCGCGCGCCTGCAGTGTCCCGAAGGTGATGATCTGGCCGACCTGGTCGCGGCCGTATTTCTGCTGGACGTAGCGGATGACCTCCTCGCGCCGGTCCTGGCAGAAGTCGATGTCGAAGTCGGGCATCGACACGCGGTCGGGATTGAGGAAGCGCTCGAACAGCAGCGAAAAGCGCAGCGGATCGATGTCGGTGATGGTCGTGGCATAGGCAACCAGCGAGCCGGCGCCCGAACCGCGGCCCGGGCCGACCGGAATGCCTTGCGTCTTTGCCCATTTGATGAAGTCGGCAACGATCAGGAAATAGCCGGGATATTTCATCTTCTCGATGACGCCGAGCTCGAAATCCAGCCTCTCGCGATATTGCTCGACGGTATAGCCGGGCGTCGGCCCGTGCGCCGCCAGCCGCGCCTCCAGCCCTTCATGCGCCTGCCTGGCAAGCTCCTGCGCCTCCGCCTTGACCGCAGCATCGGCGTCGGCGACATCGCGGCCGGCAAAGCGCGGCAGGATCGGATTGCGCGTCTTCGGGTAATACGAGCAGCGCAATGCGATCTCGACGGTGTTGTCGATTGCTTCCGGCAGGTCGGCGAACAGCCTCGCCATGTCGGCCTGGCTTCTCAGGAAGTGGTCGGGCGAAAGGCGGCGGCGATTGTCGGCTGCAACCACGGAGCCTTCGGCGATGGCGATCAACGCATCATGCGCGTCATAGTCTTCACGAGAGAAGAAAAACGCCTCGTTGGTGGCAACCAACGGCAGATCATGGCGGTAGGCGAGATCGACCGACGACTGCTCGATCGCACGGTCGTAGCCGGACACCCGCTCAAGCTCGACATAGAGCCGGTCGCCGAACAGGCCCTTGAGCGCCAGCAGCCGGGTCTCGGCGAGTTCGCGGCGATCCTCTTTCAAGGCGGTGCCGATCGGCCCGCGCGGCCCGCCGGTAAGGCAGATCAGACCGTCGGAGTGGCCCTGCAGCATCCCGCTCGTCAGATGCACCGCTTCGCCGGGCGGTGTCTCGAGGTAGACGCGGCTGACCAGCCTGACCAGATTGCCGTAGCCGGCCTCGGTTGCGGCGATCAGGACGACCGGCCGCATCTCCGGTCCTTGCCGCCTGCGGTCGCGCTGGCTGTCGCTCGCCTCGCCGGAAAAGGCGAGGTCGATCTGGCAGCCGATGATCGGCTGGATACCGTCCTTTACCGCCTTCTGGGCGAATTCCAGTGCGCCGAACAGATTATTGGTGTCGGTGACGGCGATTGCCGGGCATTCGTCCTGCACCGCATGGCCGACGATCTTGCCGAGCTGCAACGCACCTTCGAGCAGCGAATAGGCCGAATGCACGCGCAGATGAATGAACCGACGCGCCGCCGCCTCCGCCCGCGACGCCTTTGCATAGGCTTCGCGCAGCAAGGGATCGCGTGGAAGTCTCTCATCCGCCATGGTTTTTTCGCGCCGCCTCACAAGGACTCAGTCGATGAAGATGTATTGTCCGGCACCCGGTAACACGAGTCCAGCGGTAGCGATTGGAGCTTTGGACGTTTAGAGCAGCCGCCGCAACTGCCGATCTCCCCCCTCGTGGGGAGATGTCCGGCAGGACAGAGAGGGGCGCTGTCCCGCCAACCTCGGGCCAGGAAACACAAAACCCGCCTCAAAGGCGGGTCGTTGGAGCCAATTAGCACCATACCCAAATTAGTAGCATAGTTGCCGGCACAAAGCAAGAACAAAATACGTTGTGGCGGCAAAAAAATGCGAATTCTGTCTCGTTGCCCAACGAATTGTCTGGTCGCGTTTCTTCGCGCCCCTCTCTGTCCTGCCGGACATCTCCCCCACGAGGGGGGAGATTGGCCGTCACCTCGGCTTTCGCTAATCTCCAACGTCCCAGGCTAGCCTCAGGCGGTTTTTTTCACCCTCACGCGAATTCCATGATCACCGCATCGACGGCAAGGCTGTCGCCGGGCTTGGCGTTGAGCTTCGAGACGATGAGGTCGCGCTCGGCGCGCAGCACGTTTTCCATCTTCATCGCTTCGACCACTGCAAGCGTCTCGCCGGCCTTGACCTCCTGCCCCTCGACAACGGCGATCGACACGACGAGCCCGGGCATTGGGCAGAGCAGCATCTTCGAAGTGTCCGGCGCGATTTTTTCAGGCATCAGCCTTTCGAGTTCGGCAGTGCGCGGCAGCATGGCGCGGGCTGTCACCGACATGCCTTTCCAGGCGATGCGGAACCCGTTCAGTACCGGCCTGACCTGCGCCGCGACCTTGCGACCGCCGACCGTGCCGCGCCAGATGAGATCGCCCGGCCGCCAGTCGGATGCCACGGTCAGCGGTTTGCCGCCGTCGATTGTGAGATCGAGCTCCATCGGAACGGAAATCATGCCTTCGACGATGGCGAGCGAAAGATAATCCCGGCCGATCTTCACCACCCAATCGCGTTTCAAGGCGCCCGAATGCGGCGCCAGCCGCCCGCCCAGCCGGTCCAGCCGGTCGCGGCGCAGAAGTTCGACCGCAGTTGCGATCGCCGCCAGCACCGCTTTCTCCTCGGCGTCTGGCACGATCGGCGCGAAGCCGTCCGGGTATTCCTCGGCGATGAAAGCGGTGGACAGCCGCCCTTCCCGCCAGCGCAGATGCTGCATCAGCGCCGCCAGGAACGGGATGTTATGCTCGATGCCGTCGACGACGAAGCTATCCAGCGCTTCCGACATCGCATCGATCGCCGCCAGCCGCGTCGGCGCCCAGGTGCACAGCTTGGCGACCATCGGGTCGTAGAACATCGAAATTTCCGAGCCTTCGGTGACGCCGGTATCGTTGCGGATGACGATTTCGCCGAATTTTCCCTCTTCCGGCGGCCGGTATTTCGTCAGCCTGCCGATCGACGGCAGAAAATTGCGATAGGGGTCTTCGGCATAGAGGCGGCTTTCCACCGCCCAGCCGTTCAGCTTGACGTCGCTCTGCTTGATGGCGAGCTTTTCGCCGGCTGCCACGCGGATCATCTGCTCGACCAGGTCGATGCCGGTGACGAGTTCCGTCACCGGATGCTCGACCTGCAGCCGCGTGTTCATTTCCAGGAAATAGAAGTTCTTGTCGCTATCGACGATGAATTCGACCGTTCCGGCGCTCTGGTAGTCGACCGCCTTGGCCAACGCCACCGACTGCTCGCCCATGGCTTTGCGGGTCTTGGCATCGAGGAAGGGCGACGGCGCCTCCTCTACGACCTTCTGGTTGCGGCGCTGGATCGAGCATTCGCGCTCGCCGAGATAGAGCGTATTGCCATGCGCGTCGGCGAGCACCTGGATTTCGATATGGCGCGGGTCGACGATGAATTTTTCGATGAAGACGCGGTCATCGCCGAACGAGCTTTTGGCCTCCGAGCGCGCCCGGTCGAAGCCGTCGCGCACCTCTGCCTTGCTCCAGGCGATGCGCATGCCCTTGCCGCCGCCGCCGGCCGAGGCCTTGATCATCACGGGATAGCCGATTTCACCGGCTATCCTTTCGGCATGGGCGGCGTTTTCGACGACGCCGAGCCAGCCGGGCACCGTCGACACCTTGGCCGCATTGGCGAACTTCTTCGATTCGATCTTATCGCCCATCGCCTTGATGGCCTTGGGCTTCGGGCCGATGAAGACGATGCCTTCCTGCTCCAGCGCTTCGCAGAAGGATGCCCGCTCCGACAGGAAGCCATAGCCGGGATGCACGGCTTCGGCCCCTGTCGTCTTGCAGGCGGCGATGATCTTTTCCGGGACCAGATAACTTTGCGCAGCAGGCGAAGGCCCGATATGCACCGCCTCGTCGGCCATTTCGACATGCACGGCGTCGCGGTCGGCGTCGGAATAGACCGCGACGGTGGCGATGCCCATCTTGCGCGCCGTCTTGATCACGCGGCAGGCGATCTCGCCACGGTTGGCGACCAGGATCTTTGAGAACATGCAGGCCTCGTCCCTCGGCTGCCCGTCTTTTACGGGCTTCCCGTTTTATGGGCTTCAGGGGGCCGGTCAAGGCAAAGTCGGGCCTATCCCGGATGCAAATCGGCGGGCGCTGACGAAAATCCGGGATCAGAACGTCGCTTCGTGCATAGCGCAGAGCTGAATGGTAAGTTAAATCTAACCGGGATTGCAGACTGCCATGGGAGGATTGCCTGATGAAAACGCGCGCCGCTGTCGCCGTCGCCGCCGGAAAGCCGCTGGAGATCATGGAGGTCGACCTCGAAGGTCCCCGTGATGGCGAGGTGCTGGTCGAGATCAAGGCAACCGGCATCTGCCACACCGACGAGTTCACGCTGTCGGGTGCCGACCCGGAAGGCCTGTTTCCGGCGATCCTCGGCCATGAAGGCGCCGGCATCGTCGTCGACGTCGGCAAGGGCGTCACCTCGGTCAGGAAGGGCGACCATGTCATCCCGCTCTATACGCCGGAATGCCGGCAGTGCCCGTCCTGCCTGTCGCGCAAGACCAACCTGTGCACCGCCATCCGCGCCACGCAGGGACAGGGCTTGATGCCGGACGGCACCTCGCGCTTCTCGATCGGCAAGGACAAGCTGTTCCACTATATGGGCTGCTCGACCTTTTCCAACTTCACAGTGCTGCCCGAGATCGCGGTGGCCAAGGTCAATGCCGACGCGCCGTTCGACAAGATCTGCTACATCGGCTGCGGCGTCACCACCGGCATCGGCGCTGTGATCAACACGGCCAAGGTCGAGCAAGGCGCGACGGCCGTCGTCTTCGGCCTCGGCGGCATCGGCCTCAACGTCATCCAGGGCCTGCGCCTAGCCGGCGCCGACATGATCATCGGCGTCGACCTGAACAACGACAAGAAGGAATGGGGCGAGAAATTCGGCATGACGCATTTCGTCAATCCGAAGGAGATCGACGGCGATGTCGTGGCTCATCTCGTCAACATGACCAAGCGCGGCGCCGACCAGATCGGCGGCGCCGACTACACGTTCGACTGCACCGGCAACACCAAAGTCATGCGCCAAGCGCTGGAATCGTCGCATCGCGGCTGGGGCAAGTCGGTCGTCATCGGCGTTGCCGGCGCCGGCCAGGAGATCTCGACGCGGCCGTTCCAGCTGGTCACCGGCCGCACCTGGATGGGCACCGCCTTCGGCGGCGCGCGCGGCCGCACCGACGTGCCGAAGATCGTCGACTGGTACATGGCCGGCAAGATCGAGATCGATCCGATGATCACCCACACGCTGAAGCTCGAGGACATCAACAAGGGCTTTGACCTGATGCATGAAGGCAAGTCGATCAGGAGCGTGGTGGTTTACTGAGGAGGAGAAAGCCGCCGGCTAACCAGCCAGCGGCCGAAAAATGCAGATGTTCAAAACGGGAGGAGACAAAAATGCCGGAAAAACTGCATCCTAAAATCGACAATGGACTGCCCCGGGAAAAGCCCGACTTTGCCGGCGGCACGCTGGTCTGCGCCTGCACCAGCAACCCGGTCAAGGTGAAGGTCAAGGGCCAGATCGCCCACAACCATGCCTGCGGCTGCACCAAATGCTGGAAGCCGGAAGGCGCATTGTTCTCGGTCGTGGCGGTTGCCGCTACAAACGACGTGACGGTGACCGAAAACGGCGACAAGCTGAAGGTCGTCGATCCGGGCGCGCTGATCCTGCGCCATGCCTGTACCGGCTGCGGCGTCCACATGCACGGCCCGGTCGAGCGCGACCACGCTTTCAAGGGGCTGTCCTTCATTCATCCCGAGCGCTTCCAGGAGGACGGCTGGTCGCCGCCGGGCTTCACCGCCTTTGTTTCGTCGATCATCGAATCCGGTGTCGATCCGAGCCGCATGGACGGCATAAGGTCACAGCTGAAGTCGATCGGGCTCGAACCTTATGATTGCCTCAATCCCGGCCTGATGGACTATATCGCCACCTGGACGGCCAAGAGGTCCGGCGCGTTGCCGGCCTAGTAGCCGCTCGACTAAAGCGCGTCGCGTTCGACTGGCCTCATGCGACGCGCTTTAGGTTCTTGTTTTTATGCATGTCGTTGTCGCGAAACCGCTGCACACTTTTGCGCGACATGCATTATCATCGATCGAGCCGGGCGACATCGCCCGGCTCTTTCACATTTGGAACAACGATGCCCGCACCCGCCATTCTCGTCGATGCTGACGCCTGCCCGGTGAAGGCCGAGGTCGAAAAAGTCGCCGAACGGCACGGCATCGTCGTCACCTTCGTCTCCAATGGCGGCTTGCGTCCGTCGCGCGATCCGATGATCCGCAATGTCGTCGTCTCCAAGGGTGCCGACGCCGCCGACGACTGGATCGTCGACAATGCCCGGCCCAACGACATCGTGGTGACCGCCGACATCCCGCTTGCCGCCCGCGCGGTGGCGCTTGGCGCCCATGTGCTCGGCCCGACGGGACGCCCGTTTACGCCGGAAACGATTGGCATGGCGGTGGCAATGCGCGATCTCAAGCAGCATCTGCGCGAGACCGGCGAAAGCAAGGGCTACAATTCGAGCTTCGCGCCGCAGGATCGCTCGCGGTTCCTGGGCGAGCTTGACCGCATCCTACGGCGAGCGCTGAAATCCGCGTCAGCGGACTGAGAACCATGACGACCGGTATCCCCACCAAGATGCCTTTGCGACGCCACACGCCGTTCGCGCTCTCGGCATGCATCGGCGTGGCAGCCTTCGGCGCAGCGCTGATCTGGCGTGCGCCGCTTGCCTATTCGATCGGCGCCAATGTGTTCTTTGCCGCCTATCTCGTTCTTGTCATCGCCCACATGCCGCGGCTTACCGGCAGCTATCTGCGCAAGAATGCAGGCGACACCGACCTGCCGGTACTGGCCATCTTCGCGGTCACTCTGGTTGTCGTGGCTATTGCCATCATTTCGTTGTTTCAATTGATCAACAGGGAGAAGGGCGTGGACGCCGTCGAGCTTACGGTGGCGCTGCTGTCCATCCCGCTTGGCTGGTTGACCATCCATGCCATGGCCGCACTTCACTACGCGCATCTCTACTGGATGGACGGCGATGCGATAGATGGCGACACCAAAAAGAAAATTCCGGTCGGCGGCCTCGACTTCCCGGGCGGCAAACGGCCGGAAGGCTCGGATTTCCTCTATTTTGCGACTGTGATCGGCATGACGGCGCAAACCGCCGACACCAACATCACGACCTCGCAAATGCGCCGTGTCGTGCTTGTGCATTCGATCCTGTCTTTCTTCTTCAACACGGTCATCGTGGCAGCCGCGGTCAATCTCGCCGTCAGCCTCGGCAATCCGTAATAATTCCGTGATCGGGTGAAACATCGCTTAAGCTGGCGACGTATTGGGAGGAGAAGAGATCTGACAGGCCGCGGCGAACACGCGGCCGGAGGGAACAACAGATGGAATCGCTTGCCAGAAACCAAGCCGCCGGAGCAGATACCGCCGCGCCGAGCGATGCGACGCTGATCTATCGCCAGTCGCGCTGGACGCGGCTGACGCATTGGCTGTGGGCGATCGCGCTGTTCTTCATGCTGCTTTCCGGCTTGCAGATCTTCAACGCCCGCCCGCAGCTCTACGTCGGCAAGGAGTCGGGCTTTGGCTACAACAACACCATCTTCGCCATCGGCGCCGAGAACACCGCAAGCGGCCCGCGCGGCTACACCGACATCTTCGGCAAGCGCCTCGATACCACTGGCGTGCTCGGCTGGTCGGGTCCGGCCGGCCAGGAGACCTCCCGCGCCTTCCCGTCCTGGGCGACGATCCCTTCCTACTACGATCTCGGCACCGCGCGCGTCGTCCATTTCTTCTTTGCCTGGGTGCTGACCACCACGCTACTGGTCTGGCTGGTCGCCAGCCTGATCAACGGCCATCTGCGCCGCGATCTTGCTCCGCGCCTCGAGGATTTCAAGCGCCTGCCGCGAGACATTGTCGAGCACGCCAGGTTCAGATTCCATCACACGCGCGACTACAACACGTTGCAGAAGATGGCCTATGGCGGCGTGCTGTTCGTGCTGCTGCCGCTGATGATCATCACGGGCCTTGCCATGTCGCCGAGCATGGATTCGGTGCTGCCGTTCCTCAACGACGTGCTCGGCGGCCGACAGACGGCGCGCACCATCCACTTCACGGTGATGCTGCTGCTCGTCGCCTTCTTCATTATCCACATCCTGATGATCCTGGCCGCCGGCCCGATCAACGAGCTGCGCTCCATCATCACCGGCTGGTACCGAACCGACCCGCCGGCACATGGCGACAATGCGCCAGAGAGGAGTGCCTGACATGGCGAAATTCGAGATCAGCCCCAAGCTACAGATAAGCCGAAGGAAATTCCTGACTTCGGCCAGCCTCGGCCTTTCCGGCATCATGCTGTCGGGCTGCGACGCCTTCGACGGCCAGCTTGGCGTCGGCGACAGCCTGCGTAGCTTCCTCGAAAGCGCCAATGGCCTGACCTGGCGGGCGCAGCGGCTGCTTGCCGGCCGTGATGCGCTGGCGCCGGAGTTCACCGAGGCCGACATTCGCCAGCCGCAGCGGCCGAACGGTGTCACCGCACCGGACGACGACTACTACAAGGGCCTCCTCGCCAGCGATTTCGCCGACTGGCGGCTGGAGGTTTCAGGCCTCGTCGAAAAACCGCTGTCGCTGAGCCGCGAGCAGCTGATGGCCATGCCGAGCCGCACGCAGACCACCCGCCACGACTGCGTCGAAGGCTGGAGCTGCATTGCCAAATGGACCGGCACGCCGCTGTCGCTGGTGCTCGACCAGGCCGTGGTCAAGCCGCAGGCGCGCTACGTCATGTTCCACTGCCTCGATACGATCGACCGCAGCCTTGCCGGCGATATCAAATATTACGGCTCGATCGACCTGGTCGATGCCCGTCATCCGCAGACGATCCTTGCCTATGGCCTCAACGGCAAGCCGTTGCCGGTCGAAAACGGCGCGCCGCTGCGCGTCCGCGTCGAGCGCCAACTCGGCTACAAGATGCCGAAATATCTCTACAAGATCGAGCTGGTCGACGGCTTTGCCAATATCGGCGGCGGCAGAGGCGGCTATTGGGAGGACAATGGCTATGACTGGTACGGCGGTATCTGACGACCGACGAATTAGTGGCTTTTGTTCAGGCGACCTTGTCGATCAGCGGTTTGAGCGCCGGATGGATTTCCGGCGAGGCGTGCTTGATCAGCGTCAGCAACGCGCGCTCGTTCTCATGCAGCGGCCGGTCGCCGATGTGTTCGGCGAGCCACTTCGCTTCACCCGCATCGACCGTCTCGGCGCGGCGGGCCAGAGCCTCGGCTGCCTTGTTCCTCGATTCCCATTCGGCCTCGACGTCGCCCGGTGAACGATAGGCCTCCATGATGCCGGACAGGCCGCCCGACACCATACGGCTGAAGAAACTGCCGATCTCCGGATCGGCCTGCTCGAAGAACGAATCCCGGCGCAGCGCCACGTCGCGCACCGGCGGTTCGTAGCCGGCCGAACACATGACGAAATTGGCGATCGCCTTGACGAACAGATCGTTCCAGGACGGATCGTTGTCACCCGCCGCTGTCCGCTCGTTGATCTCGAACAGCACCTCGGCCTCGGCGCGGCTGATGGCGATGTTGCCATCGCCGCCATAGGCGTAAAGAATGCGGCGCAACAGCTCGATCTCAGCCTTGGCAATCGACCCAGGGATAAACCTGCCGCCGGCCATCAGCGGCCCCTTGCCGTCCACGACAGCATGAGCGACCTGCTCCAGCGCATAGCCGGAAAGCGTGCTCGGCGATGATTTGGCAACTTCCAGCACATGCACCAGCAGCTCGAGTTCGGTCTGGCTGTCGACCATGCCGTCGCGCGAAATCGTCCGGATCAGCCAGTCGGCATTGTCCTGCGAAACATAGCCCGCCGGCTTTTCCTGGTGGACGATGAAATCGGTGACGGCCTCGACGAAAAACTCGAGCCATTCGGCGCATTTGTCCCTCGCCGTCGCATCCAGCGCAAACAGCGCCTCGGCCTCGCCGCGCGTTACCACGCCGTCGCCGAACACTTCGCGGCGCAGCATGATCACGTCTTCCGCCGTGATCCGATTTTTCGAAGTCAGCCCGGCCACCGGCGCGCTCATGATCAATTCGCCCATTTTCTTCCCCGCCCGCCGCCGGTGGTTGCCGGCCCTTATCCGGTATATCGGCAAGGTCTTGAGAAACCAGCAAGCGGCGTGGTTAGCGAAGGCTTGCCTGTCTTGCCTCTAAAGAAGGCCCGCAGAAGACTTGCCAGTAAAAACGTCGCTGGCAGGTGACAAGATGTCGTCCACGGGCTATGGATGACGAGTCGAGGGCTCTTGATCGAGTCCTACCTGTTTGCGGGAGAGAGCAGCGAGAGCTGCCGCCGAAGGGGAAATCGCCCGAAATCTCTCAGGCAAAAGAACCGTAGACGGGAAAGACACTCTGGAAAGTCGGGGCTTGCCCCCGCGCCGAAGGTGTAAGCGCTGCCGACAGAGTTACGGGGCGCGAGTCTCTCAGGCTTCAGACAGAGGGGCACGGACTGGTCGCCATTCGCGGCCGCTTGCGTGCGACTCTGGAGATGACATGACGGGCGACGACACCAAACACCTTCCCCTCGAAGATCTGCATGTGGCAGCCGGTGCGCGCTTTGGCGCCTTCGCCGGCTGGTCGATGCCGCTGACCTATCCGGCCGGTGTGATGAAAGAGCACCTTCACAGCCGCGAGCATGCCGGCCTGTTCGACATCTCGCACATGAAGCTGTTCGAAATCAGCGGTCCGGGCGCTGCAGCGCTTCTGAACCGCGCCTGCCCATTCGATGCCGGCGCGCTTGAGGTTTCCCAGTCCAAATACACGTTCTTCCTCAATGAGGCCGCCGGAATACTCGACGATCTGATCGTCACCAGGCTCGGCGCAGAGCGCTTCATGATGGTCGCCAATGCCGGTAACGCCGCCACCGACGAAAAGCATCTGCGCGCACTGGCCAAGAATTTTGATGCAGAGGGCGATTTCGACGTGAAGGTGGACGCACTCGACCGCGTCTTCCTGGCTATCCAGGGCCCCGAGGCGTGGGCTGCCCTTTCCCGCGCCGGCATCGAGACCGGTTCGCTGGTGTTCATGCACGGCATCGAGCCGCGCGAAAAATGGTTCATGAGCCGGTCCGGCTATACCGGCGAAGACGGCTTCGAGATCGGCCTGCCGGAAGCAGATGCAAGAAACCTCGTCGCCAAGCTGCTCGAGGACGAGCGCGTGATATGGGTCGGCCTTGCCGCCCGCGACAGCCTGCGGCTCGAAGCCGGACTGTGCCTGCATGGGCTGGACATTACGCCGGAGATCGATCCGGCCAGCGCCGGGCTGATGTGGGCCATTCCCAAGGAGGTGCGCGCCTCTGGCGCCTTCATCGGCGCCGATGCGCTGCGCGCCATCCTGGAGCGCGGCCCGGCGCAAAAACGCGTCGGCCTGAAGCCGGAAGGCCGCCAGCCGGTGCGCGCCGGTGCTGCCCTTTTCGATGCCGACGGCAACCCTGCCGGCCATGTCACCTCCGGCGGCTTCGGCCCCTCGGCCGGTCATCCGGTCGCCATGGGCTACGTCCAGACGCCGCTTGCCAAATCCGGCGCAAAACTGTTCGCCGATGTCCGCGGGACGAAAATCCCGGTCGACATCCACCCATTGCCCTTCACGCCCCATCGCTACCGCAAAGGATGATTTCAATGGCAAAGACCTATTTCACCGAAGATCACGAATGGCTGCGCGTCGAGGGCGGCATCGCCACGGTCGGTATCACCGACTACGCACAGCAGCAGCTCGGCGACCTCGTCTTTGTCGAGCTGCCGGAGCCGGGGAAAAAGCTGGCCAAGGGCGATACGGCCGTAGTGGTCGAATCGGTCAAGGCGGCATCGGACGTCTACGCGCCGGCGGACGGCGAGATCACCGAAGCCAACACCGCGCTGTCATCGGATCCTTCGCTCGTCAATTCGGCGGCAACCGGCGACGGCTGGTTGTGGAAGATGAAGCTGGCCAATGAGAGCCAACTCGACGGGCTCCTCGATGAAGCCGCCTACAAAGCCCATATTGGTTGATAGCAGGACCAGGAAGATGACCGCAGCACCCTACCCCTTCTCGGCTCGCCATATCGGCCCGGGCCTCCATGACGTCAGAGCCATGCTGGCGACGATCGGCGTTCCTTCGGTCGAGACACTGATCAGCCAGGCAGTGCCGAAGTCGATCCGGCTCGACCGGCCGCTGGCCCTGCCCGCCCCCGCAAGCGAAGCAGAAGCGCTGGCCGAGCTCGCGGCGACGATGACAAAGAACACGGTGCTGAAGAGCTTCATCGGTGCCGGCTATCATGGCGTCCATGTGCCGCCGGTGATCCAGCGCAACCTGTTCGAGAACCCGGCCTGGTATACGGCTTACACGCCTTACCAGGCCGAGATCAGCCAGGGCCGGCTGGAAATGCTGTTCAATTTCCAGACGCTGGTGACGGAACTGACCGGTCTGCCGGTGGCGTCGGCCTCGCTGCTCGACGAGGCGACGGCGGTGGCCGAAGCTGTCGGCATTGCGCTGCGCCATCATCGCGACAAGCGCACCAAGGTGGCACTGGCCGGCACGCCGCACCCGCAGACGCTGGATGTCGTGCGCACCCGCGCCGAGCCGCTTGGCATCGAGGTCGACGGCGAGGTGATCGACGACAACACCGCCGCCCTGCTGGTCTCCTGGCCCGATACATTCGGCGTCTACGGCAATCACAAGGCAGCGATCGACAAGGCCCGTGCTGCCGGCGCGCTGGTCGTCTTCATCGCCGACCCGCTCGGCCTGACGCTGACCGATGCGCCGGCCAGGCTTGGCGCCGACATCGCCGTCGGCCCGATGCAGCGTTTTGGGGTGCCGATGGGTTTTGGCGGACCGCACGCCGCCTATTGCGCCGTCTCCGACAGGCTGACTCGGCTGATGCCCGGCCGGCTCGTTGGCCAGTCGACGGATAGCAAGGGCCGTCCCGGTTACCGCCTCGCTTTGCAGACACGCGAACAGCATATCCGCCGCGACAAGGCGACCTCCAACATCTGCACCGCACAGGCGCTGCTCGCCAATATGGCGACGGCCTATGCGATCTGGCACGGCCCTGCCGGGCTGCAGGCGATTGCCGGCCGCGTCCACACGCTGGCCAACCGCCTGGCCGCCGGCCTCAAGGCAGCGGGCGTTTCGGTGGTCGGCGAAAGCCGCTTCGACACGGTGACCGTGGAAGTGAGGGGCAGAGCTGGCGCGATTGCCGCCGCCGCAGAAAAGACCGGCCGGCTGCTGCGCGTCATCGACGCCGACCATGTCGGCATCAGCTTCAACGAGACCTCCAACGAAGCCGATCTGGAAGCAATCGCAACACTTTTCGGCGCAAAGTCCGGCGTTGCCGCCGGCAGTTCCACGCCCGGAAAACCGCGCGGCAAGGAGTTCCTCACCCAGCCCGTCTTCCGCGAAAACCACTCGGAAACCGACATGATGCGCTTCCTGCGCCGGCTGGCCGACAAGGACTTGGCGCTCGACCGCGCCATGATCCCGCTCGGCTCCTGCACCATGAAGCTCAACGCCGCCGCCGAAATGATGCCGGTGAGCTGGCCTGATGTCGCCAACCTGCATCCCTTCGCCCCGGCAAACCATTCGATAGGCTATCGCGCCATGATCGACGAGCTGGAAGGCTGGCTGGCGGAGATCACCGGCTTCGACGCGGTGACCCTGCAGCCCAATGCCGGCAGCCAGGGCGAATATGCCGGGCTGCTCGCCATTCGCGGCTATCATCTGTCGCGCGGCGAAGGCCATCGCACCGTCTGCCTGATCCCGTCCTCAGCGCATGGCACCAATCCGGCAAGCGCGGCCATGGCCGGCATGAGCGTCGTCGTCGTGCGCTGCACGGAGGACGGCAATATCGACATGGCCGACCTGCAGGCCAAAGCGGCCGAGCATTCGCACAACCTTGCGGCGCTGATGTTCACCTATCCTTCGACGCATGGCGTCTTCGAGGAAGGCGCGCGCGACCTCTGCGCCCTCGTCCACAGCCATGGCGGCCAGGTCTATTTCGACGGCGCCAATCTCAACGCGCTGGTCGGCCTCGCCCGTCCCGGCGATATCGGTGCCGACGTCTGCCACATGAACCTGCACAAGACTTTCTGCATCCCGCATGGCGGCGGCGGTCCCGGTGTCGGCCCGATCGGCGTCAAGGTGCACCTGAAGCCATATCTGCCCGGCCACGTCACCGAAGGCTCGGCCCATGCCGTGGCGGCGGCACCGTTCGGCAGTGCCTCGATCCTGCCGATCACCTGGATGTATATCCGCATGATGGGCGCTTCCGGCCTGAAGCAGGCGACCGAGACGGCGATCATCTCCGCCAACTATGTGGCGACGCGGCTTGGCGAGCATTTCCCCCTGCTTTACAAGGGGCGCAACGGACGCGTCGCGCATGAATGCATCCTCGACACCCGCGTGCTCAAGGACAGCGCCGGCATCAGCGTCGACGATATCGCCAAGCGGCTGATCGACTATGGCTTCCACGCGCCGACCATGTCGTTCCCGGTGGCCGGCACGCTGATGGTCGAGCCGACCGAATCCGAGCCCAAGCGCGAGCTGGATCGTTTCTGCGAAGCCATGATCGCCATAGCCGGCGAGGCAGCCAAGGTGGCGAGGGGCGAATGGCCGTTGGCCGACAATCCTCTGGTCAACGCCCCGCACACCGCCGCCGAGGCATTGGCCGGCCAGTGGACCCATCCCTATTCCCGTCTGGAAGCGGCCTACCCCGCCGGCGATGCCGATACGGCGGCAAAATACTGGCCGCCGGTGTCACGCATCGACAACGTCGCCGGCGACCGCAACCTTGTCTGCTCCTGCCCGCCGCTGTCGGAATATCTGGGCGCAGCGGAGTAGATCATGATTCCGAAAAGTGGACTCCGGTTTTCGGACAAGATCATGGGTCTAACAAGAAGATAGAAATCCCAATCAGGCAGAACGCAAGGCCGGCTCGTCGGCCTTGCTCGCGCGGTCCCGGGCGACGACGCGATTTCGCCCGGCGCGCTTTGCCGCATAGAGTGCTGCGTCGGCTTCGGCCAGCACATCGTCGAGACCGGTGCCGCTTGTTCCGCCAAAGCCGATGCCGCCGCTGACTGTGCTTCGCAACGGACCAAGTTGGGTGGCCACGACTTCCGTGCCGAAGGCGACGCTGATCTTGCTCGCAACATCATAGGCCTTCTCTTCCGTCATCCGCGACATGACGAGGACGAATTCCTCGCCGCCCAACCGGAAGGCGTCGACGCCGGTTCTGGCGTATTTCCTGATGACGGCGGCAAAGCGGCGCAGAACCTGGTCGCCGACCGGGTGACCGAATACGTCGTTCGTCCTCTTGAAATGGTCGAGGTCGAACATGGCGACGGACATGAACGGACCGAAGACCCGCTCGCCGTAGAGTGCCGTCAACGCCCGCCGGTTCATCAGCCCGGTCAATGGATCGGTCATCGTTTCGGCCTTCAATTCGATCTGCGCCTGCAAATGGTGCAGGGAGAGCGTCAATGCGCCGAGCCCGGTCATGCAGGCGACGGCTACGACGGAATTCACCCGCTCGGCCCAATTGTCCGGTGCTACACCGAGCACCCATTGGCCCTTGACCAACAAGACCGCGCCGCAAAGTCCGAACGACAGGGCACAGACGCCGCTCAGGAACGAGACGACCAGCAATATCCGGCGATCGTGACCACCCTCAATCCAGAACATCGCTCCGATGAGCGAGAGCAGCGCCGTTACCGTCGCGTAGGTGACAATAAATCCGACGCCATCAAACCCAAGATATGTCGCGCCCGCGCAAACAGCCATCGCAAGCAAGGTCGGCAAGATGGCGCGCCTGTAGTCGCGCATGCCGAGATATTGCATGGCCGACAGGCAGATAATCAGAAAACCGAGGCTGAGAAGCGCAAGCACGATCTGGCAAAGCCAGGCGCTTGGATCCTTGGTGTAATGCCAGAACAACACTACATGTGCGACGAGCACGAGAATGCCGCACGCCACCGTCAGCACAAAGCGGGCTTGTGGCGCGGTGAACCAGATCGCAAACATGGTGATGCTGAGGCACGTGCCCGACAGCGTCGCCGCGAGCAAGAGCGAACTGTAATCCAACATGCTTAAGCGACAGCCTCTTGAGGATTCCGCTGCATTCTAGGTCAGCGACAGTTCGCGGATATCGTTTTTCAGCCAACCTTGCGGCGCAACCTTCGGACAAGGTTTACAAAGCGTCGATGCTCTAGGCTTATTTCCGCCGCTTGGTTGTCGAATGGTTTTGCAGTAAGAGGCTCTATCCTCGAACGTAACAGGAACCTCCGTCGCCTGCCCGCGAAAAGCGTGGCAGTATCGGGTGGTGATTCGCAGCATCGGAATCCAGGACCGGCATGGACGACAACAACGATCTTTTCGCCAAATTGGACAAGCAGCCGCAACCGGCTCGCGCCGCCGCGCGCCCGGCCGACCCGCTGGTGCAGGCGGCGAAGCGGCCGGCGCCCCGCGACGCCAGCGAGAGCTACAGTGCCGCCGACATCGAGGTGCTGGAGGGGCTGGAGCCGGTGCGACGGCGCCCGGGCATGTACATTGGCGGCACCGACGACAAGGCGATGCACCATCTGTTTGCCGAGGTCATCGACAATTCGATGGACGAGGCGGTCGCCGGCCATGCGACCTTCATCGATGTCGAGCTTTCCGCCGATGGATACCTGTCCGTTACCGACAATGGCCGCGGCATTCCGGTCGATCCGCACCCGAAATTCAAGAAGCCGGCGCTCGAACTCATCATGACGACGCTGCATTCAGGCGGCAAGTTCGACAGCAAGGTCTACGAAACTTCGGGAGGTCTGCACGGTGTCGGCGTTTCCGTGGTCAACGCACTGTCCGACCATCTCGAGGTCGAGGTCGCGATTGGGCGCAAGCTCTATCGCCAGCGCTTCTCGCGAGGCGTTCCGGTGACCGGCCTTGAGCAGCTCGGCGAGGTGCACAATCGCCGCGGCACGAAGATCCGCTTCCATCCAGACGAGCAGATTTTCGGCAAGGGTGCTGCGTTCGAGCCGGCCCGGCTCTACCGCATGGCGCGCTCAAAGGCCTACCTGTTCGGCGGTGTCGAAATCCGCTGGACCTGCGATCCCTCGCTGATCAAGGAAAAGGACACGACGCCGGCCAAGGCAGAATTCCATTTTCCGGGCGGCCTCAAGGACTATCTGAAAGCCTCGCTCGGCGACGAATTCCAGGTGACCCGTGAAATGTTCGCCGGCAAGAGCGAGAAGCAGGGCGGTCACGGCTCGCTCGAATGGGCCGTGACCTGGTTCGGCGGCGACGGTTTTATCAATTCCTATTGCAACACCATTCCGACCGCCGAAGGCGGCACGCATGAGGCCGGCTTCCGCAACGTCCTGACGCGCGGCTTGCGCGCCTACGCCGATCTAGTCGGCAACAAGCGCGCCTCGATCGTCACTTCCGAGGATGTGATGATCTCTGCAGCGGGCATGCTATCGGTGTTCATCCGCGAGCCGGAATTCGTCGGCCAGACCAAGGACAGGCTGGCGACGATCGAGGCGATCCGCATCGTCGAAAGCGCTATCCGCGACCCGTTCGACCACTGGCTGGCCGATAATCCGCAGGAAGCGTCGAAACTGCTCGAATGGGTGATCGCGCGCGCCGACGAGCGGGTGCGCCGCCGCCAGGAAAAGGAAGTGTCGCGCAAGAGTGCGGTGCGCAAGCTGCGCCTGCCCGGCAAGCTCGCCGACTGCACGCAGAATGCTGCCGCCGGTGCCGAGCTCTTCATCGTCGAGGGCGATTCGGCCGGCGGTTCGGCGAAGCAGGCGCGCGATCGCGCCAGCCAGGCGGTGCTGCCGCTGCGCGGCAAGATCCTCAACGTCGCCAGCGCCGGCAGCGACAAGCTGGCCGGCAACCAGCAGATATCCGACCTCATCCAGGCGCTTGGCTGCGGTACGCGCTCGAGATACCGCGACGAGGACCTGCGCTACGACCGGGTCATCATCATGACCGATGCCGACGTCGACGGCGCCCATATCGCCTCGCTGCTGATCACCTTCTTCTACCAGGAGATGCCAAGCCTGGTCCACGGCGGCCATCTCTATCTGGCGGTGCCGCCGCTGTATTCGATCCGGCAAGGCGGCAAGGTCGCCTATGCCCGCAACGACGCGCATAAGGACGAACTCCTGCGCACCGAATTCACCGGGCGCGGCAAGGTCGAAATCGGCCGCTTCAAGGGGCTGGGCGAAATGATGGCTGCTCAGCTCAAGGAAACCACCATGGACCCGAAAAAGCGCACGCTGCTGCGGGTCGATGTGATCGACGCCGAGGCGGCAACCAAGGATGCGGTCGACGCATTGATGGGGACCAAGCCCGAGGCCCGCTTCCGCTTCATCCAGGAACGCGCGGAATTCGCCGAGACGGAAGTGCTGGATATCTGAGCTCCCGCCGCTAGCTTGGCCTTCTGAGCTGGAGACGAGCACTTGATCTGGGCGCGGCTGAAGGACGATATCGGCACGCGGATCGCTGGCCTGACGCGGCCGACGCGCTCGGACTGGATCTTTGCCCTGCGCACCGTTTCGGCCGGCCTCATCGCGCTTTTGGCCGCCTATGCGCTGAAGCTCGACCACCCGCAATGGGCGATGATGACGGTGTTCATCGTCGCACAGCCGGTCGCCGGCATGGTGCTGGCGAAGGGGTTTTATCGTCTCCTCGGCACGCTTGCCGGCGCGCTGGCGGCGATCGGCATTACCACTGTCTTCGGTGCCAACTCGTGGTTGCTGGTTGCAGTTCTTGCCGTCTGGATCAGCATCTGCACGCTGGTCTCGTCGCTGCTACGCAATCCGGAGGCCTATGGCGCGGCGCTTGCCGGCTACACCGCGATGATCATCGGCCTGCCGGCTTTCGGCCAGCCGCACCTCGTCATCGATCTCGCCGTGGCGCGCTGCGCGGAAATCGTGCTGGGTATCGCCTGCGCTGCGCTGACCAGCCGGCTGATCCTGCCGAAACTGGCCGCCGACGCCATCATCTCAAGACTGAAACGCAGCATTCTCGACCTGGCGGCCTACGCGGACGGCGCTTTTTCCGGCGGCGATACGGAAAAGCTTGCCGGGCTGCACCGCAAGCTGATCGGCGATGTCCAAACGCTCGGCGAGATGCGCACCTACGCAAGGCTGGAGGGGCCGAGCCTCGCCACCCGCGCCTATCCAGTCCGGCGTACAATCGGTCAGCTTCTGTCGGCCCTGTCAGCGGCGCGTGCGCTGCATGCCCATGCCGCTCCGAAGAACGCAGCCCTCATCCCCGTTCGCGCCGAGTTGCAGGCCGTTGTCAGCGAACTGGTAGCCAGGCCGGGCGCGCTGGACGATACGGCGCCCTGGGTGGCGCGGCTAGACGCAATCGCCGGCAAGGCGCGGCAGATGCCTGACGTCGCGGCCGGGCAAGACATTGACTGGGCTGGCACTGTCACCCGCCTAACCATTGCCGCCGACTTCGCCGAGGCCATTCAGCAAGTGCTGCGCGGCCTGGATGCACTCCGCTCTCCCCCGTCTCGTGCCAGTCGCGAACGGCGGCAGCCGGCGCTGGTGGTGCACCGCGATTACCGTGCGGCATCGCGCAATGCCGTGCGCGCAGCAATCGCCACGCTCCTGGTCGCCGGCTTCTGGCTGGCGACGAAATGGTCGGACGCGACGGGCACGGTCATTCTGGTCGCCGTCGTCTCCAGCCTGTTTGCCGCTCGCCCCGATCCGATCCGGTCGGCATGGAACTTCTTCGAGGGCACGTTGCTCGCCCTGCCCTTTGCGTTTCTCATCGGCCAGTTGGCGCTTCCGGCTTTGCCAGGCTTCGGATGGTTCATGGTCTTTGTCGTCCCGATCCTGGTACCAGCGGCACTGGGCATGGCCAATCCGCGCTATGTCGGCGTGGCAACGGCCTTTGCCATCAATTTCCTCGCCTTCCTCAGCCCACATCAGGCGATGACCTACGATCCGTTTCCGTTCTTCGCCAATTCGGCATCGGTCCTGGTCGGCATTCTTCTGGCGATCGGCGTCTTCGCCATCGTGCTGCCCGCCGACCCCTGGGTCACCGTCAACCGCATCCTGCAAGCCATGCGCGAAGATCTTGCCCGCCTCTGTCTACATGAGCGTATGCCGCGGCGGCTGGCTTTCGAGAGCCTTGCCTATGATCGGGTCAATCAGTTGATGCCGCTGCTGCAGAACGCCGGCGAGAAAGGCGACGCCGTTCTCGCCGGCGGCATTGCTGCCGTTACTGTCGGCCTCGAAATCCTGCGGCTGCGCAACGCGCAACAGAGTTCCGCGATCCCGCCTGAAACAGCACTTTCCATCGCCAATTTCCTGCGCGGTGTGGCGCGCGAACTGCTGTTCAGGCGGCCCGGCGAGCCGCCGACGGCGACCGTCGCCGTCGCCAGGCAATATGCAGCAGGCATCGCGGAGCGAAGCGAAGCAGCCGAAATGCTGCAGATCGCCGCCTCGCTGCGCATCATCGCCGCCGCTATCGAGGATTTTCCGGATTTTTTCGCGAAGGACCGGGTTTAAGCAGCGGCGATCGCCAGCGCGTGGCCGCGCGCGTTCACGCGCAGCGCATCGAGGTGGATCGATTTGACCAGCCCGGCGAGATCGCCTTCGGCGGACTGCCCGCCCAATTCCTTCAGCATCAGCCAGCTGACTTCCTGGACGCCGGCGAGGCGTTTGCCATTGGCGACCTCGCGCCAGACCTTCAGCGCGCGCAGGATGATTGCGTGGGTGGCGGCGGTAAGCCCGGCGCTGCGGAACAGTGCCTGCAACGCTATGTCATGCCCCCCGGCCAGCAGTGCGCTCACCCGTTGTTCGGACTGCTGGCTGAGCGCGACCAGCGCCGAACCAAAGAAGTCGACCTTGCCGTGGGCGATGGTGCGGATGACGAAGCTTGCGGTCAGGTCGCCGCGCAGGCGCAGATGTTCGACAAGCGCTGTATGTTCCTCGGCACGCGTGCCTTCGATCAATGTCACGGAAGCTTTGACGCAGGCATCGCGGGTGACGCGCTCGGCCCTGGCGGCGCCCATCAACGCCAGCACCAGCGGCGAACCTTTGAGCGTCTCGCCCACTTTGACCAGCAGCAAATGCCGGCAATCGGCGGGCAGGCGTGCGTCGGCAATCAGCGCCTCGCGCACCAGAGGCAGATGGCCGTGCCGCTCGGCCATGCGGCGAAAGCTGATCGATGCGATGTCGGCGCCGCTGTTGGCGAGCAGCGTGGCGCAGGCTTCCGGCTCGCCGATCTCGGCGATCGCCGCCGCAACCGACATCGAGACGCGTGGCCGGTTGGCGATCACCTTCTGCGTCGCCTTCTGGCCGCCGGCAACCCGGTCGATCAGGTCGGCATCGGTAAGCAGCGGCGACCGCGCCAATACCAAAGCGGCCACCTCGGGCTGGTCCGAAGCCAGCGCGCTGACGATCTGCGGCGGCGCGTGGTGGCTCATGGAAAGCGCGTCGGCGATTGCCAGCCGCACCTTCGACGACGCGTCATCGAGCAGCAATGTCAGCGCCGCCTCGGCAGCGCAGCGGTCCTCGAAAGGCAAGTCCGAGTCGACATAGGCGCGAGCCAGCGCGCTTGCCGCCGCAGCGCGCTCCGACACCTTCGCTGTGTGGATCCATTTCAGGAAATGCGAAACGACCATGTCGCCTGCTTACGCCCTTTGCCAGAACGCTTCTGGCCCCTGTCGAGACCGTAGGCACAAATGGTTTACGAACGGTTCACCATGTTCGTTAACTGGCTTGCGAGCCCGGTATGCAACGCCTATCAACCCTTAAGCGGCGGAGGAGATCGACAATGGCCGGACTTTATTTGGACGAGTTCGTCGTCGGCCATGTGTTCAAGCACACGCTGCGCAAAACCGTGACCGAAAGCGACAACATGCTGTTTTCGGTGATGACGCTGAACCCGCAGCCGCTGCACATTGACTTCGACTTCGCGGCGAAGAGCGAATGGGGCAAGCCGCTGGTCAATTCGCTGTTCACGCTTGGCCTGATGATCGGCATTTCAGTCAACGACATCACCGTCGGCACCACCATCGCCAATCTCGGCATGAAGGAGACGGTATTTCCGCATCCTGTCTTCCATGGCGACACAATTCGCGTCGAGACCACTGTCGTCTCGGTGCGTGAATCCAGGTCGAAGCCGGACCGCGGCATCGTCGAGCTCGAGCATCGCGCCTATAACCAGAACGACGTGCTGGTTGCCAAATGCACGAGGCAAGCCATGATGATGAAAAAGGGATAGCCGATGCGTTCTCTTCTCTTCGTTCCCGGCGATTCGGAAAAGAAGCTGGAGAAGGGCTTTGGCGTGGGCGCCGACGTGGTCATCGTCGATCTCGAGGATTCGATTGCCGCGCAAGACAAGGATCTGGCGCGCGACACAGCGGCGCGTTTCATCGCCGGGCACAGGCACCGGACCAGCCCCGCGATCTATGTTCGCGTCAACGATCTTTCGACCGGACTGACCGACGACGATCTGGCGGCGCTCGTGCCAGCAAAACCAGACGGCATCATGCTGCCTAAGTCGAACAGCGGACTGGATGTCCAGCATCTCTCGGCCAAGCTCAGGGTGCACGAAGCTGAAAGCGGCCTGCCGGATGGAGCTATAAAGATCCTGCCGATCATCACTGAAACCGCCGCCGGCGTTCTGGCCGCAGCGACCTACGCCCATGCAAGCGCGCGGCTTGTCGGCGTCACCTGGGGCGCGGAAGATCTGTCGGCGGCAATCGGCGCGCGCGCCGCGCGCGACGCGAAGGGCCGCTACACGGATGTGTTCCGCCTCGCCCGCACCATGACCATCCTCGCCGCAAGTGCCGCGGAGGTCGCGGCGATCGACACAGTCTTTCCGGACTTTCGTGACATGGCAGGCTTCGAGGCCGAATGCGCGGAGGCCGAGCGCGACGGCTTCACCGGCAAGATGGCGATCCATCCGGTGCAGGTGCCGGTCATCAACGCTGCTTTCGCGCCTTCGGCGCAAGCGGTGAAAAGCGCGCTGGCGATCGTCGAGGCGTTTAAGGCGGCAGGAAATCCGGGCGTCGTCGGCATCAACGGCAAGATGTACGACCGGCCGCATCTCAAGCTCGCCGAGCGGCTCCTGGCGCGGGCCGGGGTGGCTGGGCTTGGCGCTTAAGCCTGTTCCGCGCCGAAAACTATCCCGCCCACGGCCCCGAATAATCGGCATAGAGCTTTGCCGGATCGGGCCGTGGCCGCTCCGGTGCCGGCCCCCGGTAGGAGCCGATATGGACGAAGCCGACGACCCGCTCATGCGGCGCCAGACCGAGGATCGCCCTGCCCTCGGGCACGTCGGAATACCAGTTGCTGATCATGTTGGTGCCGTAGCCCAGCGCATTGGCGGCAAGCATCAGGTTCATCGCTGCCATGCCGCCGGACAGGAACATCTCCCATTGCGGGATCTTTGGATTTTCCCTGGGGATCGAGATCACGCCGATGACCAGCGGCGCGCGTGAAAAGCGCGCCAATTCCTGGTTGCGGCGGCCTTCCGGCAGAGGCCCTTCGCGCTGTTCGGCAAGTGCCGCCAGCTTCTTGCCGATCTCGATGCGAGCCTTGCCGCGATACAGGATGAAACGCCAGGGCTCCAGCCGGCCATGGTCCGGCACCCGCGAGGCTGCGGCGATCATCGTCGCGATCTCCGCATCGCTCGGTGCCGGTTCTTTCAAATCCGGGATCGGCGCGGAATTTCGGGTCAGCAGAAGATCGATGATCGGCGACGCCATGGGCGCAAGTCTCCTGGAATTTGAGCTGAAGCGCACCATCGGGACATCGGGCGGCTTGGGCATTGGCGCGGCGCGCCGGACAAAGAGCCCTGTAGCAGAAGCCAACCGGACTCTTAAGCCTTGAAATTGCCACCGCCTTGGGCTTCAACGCAAGGCATGTTTGAGGGGACATTGCGTCTTTTCCTGATATCGCTCGCTGCCGCACTGTTGATGGTGCCGGTTTCGCTCGCCGTCGCCCAGGATGTGGACGGCCTCGGCGAGCTGAAACTTCCCGGAATTTCGGGCTATGCGCCTCCGAAAAGCGAGACATCGCTGGCGTTGGGGAGCAGCGGGGCAATCACGCTGTCGGCGCAATTGACCGACAAGGGCGCCGACATCACGCGCGGCATCGTCTGGCGAGTCTTCAAGCCCGAATCGGCCAGCGACGGCAAGCTGCCGATGGTCGCCTCGGCTCATGGCGGTACCGCCGTATTCCAGCTCGAGCCGGGTTCGTATCTGGTCCACGCCTCCTACGGGCGTGCCGGCGCCACCAAGCGCATCACCGTCGGCAAGGAAGCCAAGCGTGAGAGCCTCGTGCTCGATGCAGGTGGCCTCAAGCTTGATGCCGTGCTGTCCGGCGGGGTGCGCATACCGCCGAAGAAGCTGCGCTTCTCGATCTATGAGAGCCACGCCGCGGCCGATGGCGATCGCGCCCTGATCATACCCGATGTCGAGCCGAACAGCGTCGTGCGGCTCAATGCCGGCACCTACCATGTCGTGTCGACCTATGGTGCGGTGAACGCGGTCATCCGCTCCGACATCCGCGTCGAGGCCGGCAAGCTCACCGAAGCGACGGTCGAGCACCGTGCCGCCGAGATGACCATGAAGCTGGTGCGCGAGCCTGGCGGCGAGGCAATCGCCGACACCTCCTGGTCGCTGCTCAACGAATCCGGCGATCCGATCAAGGAAACCGTCGGCGCCTTTGCCTCGATGGTGCTGGCCGAGGGCGACTACACCATCATCGCCAAGAACCGCGACCGCATCTACCAGAAGGATTTTACGGTGGTGGCCGGGCACAACCAGGATATCGAGGTCCTGGCCACCGAGGCTTCGGCCATCGATTCCGAGGAAAGCGCCGACTGAGCGCTGCCTGTCTAAGCTGCCTTGCGCATGCGTTGCGCCAACAACTGCGCGCGGCGTGACGGGCACATGAAAAATGGCGGTGGATCGCTCCACCGCCATTCATTGCAGGTCGGCTGGTTCAGGCCGCGCGGCGCTTGCGGTCGGGTGTCACCGCCTCGTCGGCAAGCAGCTTTACGGCGGCTGCGAGGCCGAGCGATTCCTGGTCGCGCGACCCGAGACGGCGGACATTGACCGTTTCTTCCTCGGCCTCGCGCTTGCCACAGACAAGGATGACCGGGACCTTGGCCAGCGAATGCTCGCGAACCTTGTAGTTGATCTTCTCGTTGCGCAGGTCGGCTTCGGCGATCAGTCCGGCCGCCTTCAGCTGCGCGACGACCTTTCGCGCGTAATCGTCGGCATCGGAAGTGATCGTCGCCACCACCACCTGCAGCGGCGCGAACCAGAGCGGGAAATGGCCGGAATAATTTTCGATCAGGATGCCGAGGAAGCGCTCCATCGAACCGCAGATGGCGCGATGCACCATCACCGGCTGCTTCTTTTCCGAATCCGAGCCGATGTAGAAGGCGCCGAACCGTTCCGGCAGGTTGAAGTCGACCTGCGTGGTGCCGCATTGCCAGTCGCGGCCGATGGCGTCCTTCAGCACATATTCGAACTTCGGCCCGTAGAACGTGCCCTCGCCCGGATTGACGCCCGTCTTGATCCGGTTGCCCGACCGCGCCGCGATCTTGTCGAGCACGTCCTGCAGCACGCCCTCGGCATGATCCCACATCGCGTCGGTGCCGACCCGTTTTTCGGGACGGGTCGCCAGCTTGACGGTGATTTCGTCGAAGCCGAAATCGGCATAGGTCGACAGGATCAGGTCGTTGATCTTGATGCACTCGTCGGCGAGCTGTTCCTCGGTGCAGAAGATGTGGGCATCGTCCTGGGTAAAGCCGCGCACGCGCATCAGCCCGTGCAGTGCGCCGGACGGCTCATAGCGATGCACATTGCCGAATTCCGCAAGTTTTACCGGGAGATCGCGGTAGGACTTCAGCCCGTGCTTGAAGATTTGGACGTGGCCGGGGCAGTTCATCGGCTTCAGCGCAAACACCCGGTCGTCGTCGGTGTCGTCGCCGGCCACCGTCACCTTGAACATGTTGTCCCGGTACCAGCCCCAGTGGCCTGACGTCTCCCACAGGCTCTTGTCGAGCACCTGCGGCGCGTTGACTTCCTGATAGCCCTGCTCGTCGAGGCGGCGACGCATGTAGTTGACCAGGTTCTGGAACATCCTCCAGCCCTTGGCGTGCCAGAACACGACCCCGGGGCCCTCCTCCTGGAAGTGGAACAGGTCCATCTCGCGGCCGAGCTTCCTGTGATCGCGCTTCTCGGCCTCCTCCAGCATCGTCTGGTAGGCGTCGAGCTGCGCCTGGTCGGCCCAGGCCGTGCCGTAGATGCGCATCAGCATCGGATTGTTGCTGTCGCCGCGCCAATAGGCGCCGGCGACCTTCATCAGCTTAAAGGCGTTGCCGATCTGGCCGGTCGAGGCCATATGCGGGCCGCGGCAAAGGTCGAACCAGTCGCCCTGTGCATAGATCTTGAGGTCCTGATCCTCGGCGATGGCGTCGATCAGCTCGAGCTTGTAGCGCTCGCCCTTGTCGGCAAAGATCCTTTTCGCCTTTTCGCGCGACCAAACCTCTTTGGTGAACGGCTTGTTGCGCGCAATGATCTCGCGCATCTTCTTTTCGATCACCGGGAAATCGTCGGGCGTGAACGGCTCGTTGCGGGCGAAATCGTAGTAGAATCCGTTTTCGATCACCGGCCCGATGGTCACCTGCGTTCCCGGCCAAAGTTCCTGCACGGCTTCGGCCAGCACATGCGCCGCATCATGGCGGATGAGCTCCAGCGCGCGCGGATCCTCGCGGGTGATGATCTCGACCTTGCCCGATCTGCCGATCGGGTCGGAAAGATCGCACAGCGTGCCGTCGATCGAATAGGCAACGGCCTTCTTGGCCAGCGACTTCGAGATCGATTCCGCCAGGCCGGCGCCGGTCATCGCCGCGTCGTAATCGCGGACGGAGCCATCGGGAAATGTCAGGGAAACGGAATTCAGCATAAAGATTCTCCTATCCAGTCCCGCAAACGAGCGCGGGTGGTGAAATGCATGTCGCCCAAAACTGCCTAGCGGTTTTGAGGCTACGACATGCGTCAGTAAGAGCCGGATGCGTCCGGCGGCGAGCGGTCTTTTATGGACAGTTTTCGGCGCCGTAAAGCCGGATGTAGGTCACCTGAAGAGATTCGGCAGCTCTTTCAGGAACGTCGCCCGCGTCTTGAGCCCCTTTGGCGTGTCGGAACGTTTCGTATCGACTACCAGGCGGGCAAAGACGATCTTGCGAGCATCTGTCTGCGCCCAACCGACAAACCAGCCAAGCGAGCGCTTGTCGGCGCTGTCGCCGAGCCTGGTCGTTCCGGTCTTGCCCTGCACCGTCCAGCCGCCCGACCGGAAGGTCGGGACAATCGCGCTGGTCATCGCATGGGCCTTGTCCGAGACCGGCAGTTTCCGCGCCAGCAGCTTGCGCAGGAAATCGACCTGCTCGACCGGCGATATCTCGAGCGAAGAATTCACCCAGGAATGGGTGAGGCCGTCATTCTTGCCGGAATTGCCGGAGAGGTCGGTGTTGCCATAGTCCAATCTGGACACATAGCCGGCAAACTGTTTGCTGCCGAGCCGGCGCGTGATCTCGCGTGAGAACCAAAGGACCGAATCCCTTTCCCAGATCGTCGGGTCGACGGTCTTGCGGTCCCGTTTCGGCGCGTTGAACTCCGCTTTGTACTGCCAACTCGGTGTATGCTCGTCGCTCAGGATTCCGGCGTCATAGCCGATCAGCGCCAGCGGAACCTTGAATGTCGAGGCGGGACTGACGCGCTGGTCGCAAACCCCTTGCCGATACAGCGTCTCGCCGCTCGCGGCGTCGACGATCAGCGTGCATTCGACGTCCCCGAGCGGCGCTGATTGCGCACGGATCGGAAAACCCAACAGCCACGCCACGACATAGAGAACCACGGCGAAGACGAAGGGAAGACGATCTATCCGGCGCATTTGGTAATCTCTCCTGAAGGGTGTCAGGAGCGGCTTAGCGAGGCGTCTTGTCTCGATTTTGTCTTAAATGCGCGATGTCCGCGCAAGCTGCGGTTAACCCTACCAGATCGTGAACAGTTGCGTTCAGCTGTCCAGGTCGCCACGTTTTTTCCCGATCAGCCAGTACCGCCATGGCGTGAACCAGAGGTAGCGATCGCCCAGCACATCAGGCACGCGGTCGATGCCGTGTGTTCCGAACGGTCCGCAGCGCAGTACCCGGAAAAACCCCATCCAGCCACCGGCCCACAGCCCATGCCGGGCGATCGCCTCGTGCGTATATTCGGAACAGGTCGGCAGATGCCGGCAGGAATTGCCGACGAAGCCGGACAGCGTCAGCTGGTAGAGCCGGACGAGCGACGTGCCGAGGAGGCGGCCCGGCGTCTTGCGCCACGGGCCGGGCCAGTTGCGTCCTTGTCGAATCGGCCTGGCGCCGTGCGCATGCCGATATTGGCCGACCACCACAGTCTCCGCATCACGTTTCCCTACACGATAGATGTGCGCATCGGGCCAGGAACGCAATGCCGTCCGGCAATCCCGTCATGGCCTCGTACGGCGAACCGGGTAGCGGTCGGGCGTCGGCTTCCGACATACGGCGATGCCGGTCGGCGGCCTCTCCTCCCACCGATCCCTACGTGGTTTCTCGTCGCGCCGTTGAAACGTCGCGATCCGCACGACATCGCCCAGAATGTTGAGAAACTGGATCATCGCAGCACTCCTTGAGCACCGATTAGAGCGCCGCTGGCCTTGCTCTTCAAACGAGTATAACGTCCACGTCAGATAACTCTGAGTTATGCGAATGAAGCGTGGACACCTGCCCCTGACAGCTCTTAGAAGCTTCGAAGCAGCCGGTCGTCACCTGAGCTTCAGCCGTGCGGCCGAGGAGCTTTATGTCTCGCAGGCAGCGATCAGCCGCCAGATCCGCGAGCTCGAAGCCTTCCTGCGCCAACCTCTGTTCTTCCGCCGCCATCGCCGCGTCGAGTTGACCGACACCGGCCGGCGGCTGCTCGACCAGTTGGTCAGAAGTTTCGAGGGCATCGACAGGCTGCTTTCGGAATTGACGGCGGCCCCGACGCAGTCCGTGGTCCGTGTCAGCGTCGAGCCGTCACTTGCATCCGTATGGCTGGTGCCGCGGCTCAACCGCTTTCGCGAGTTGCGACCCGATATCGACGTTTCCCTTGAGGTCGACCCGAGGTTGATAGAGTTTCGCAGCGATCAGCCCGAACTTGCCCTGCGCTTCAGTGCGCACGCCACCTCATGGCCACGCAGCGAAGCCGAACAGCTTGCCGCGGTCGTCGATTCACCAGTTCTGTCGCCGGCACTTCTTGCATCCGGCCCAGCTCTGGAAAAGCCGATCGACCTTGGTCACTATACATTGTTGCACGAAGAAAACCGCCAGGCTTGGGCGCGTTGGTTCGAAGCGGCCGGCGTCACGGCTGATGCCGTGCCTGCGCGTGGTCCGATGCTGGCGGATGCTTCGCTTTCGAAGCAGGCAGCCTTGCTTGGACATGGTGTCGCGCTGGGCGATCTTTTGCAGATCGGCGAAGAACTTGCGTCCGGCGCGCTGATCAAGCCTTTCGACATTGACGTCGCGTCGGGCGCCTATTGGCTAGTGGCCAGAAGGCTGAATGACCTTTCCGAGCCGGCCAGGGCTTTTGCCGACTGGGTCCGGGCGGAATTCGCCGAAAGCCGGCGTTTCCTTGCCAAGATCTAGGCCGCCTCTTCCGCCCGCTTCTTTTCGATCTGGCCGATCGCATCGACCACTGCGTCGAACGTCAGCATGGTCGAGGCGTGGCGCGCCTTATAGTCGCGCACCGGTTCCAGGTATTTCAGGTCGGCGAAGCGGCCTTCGGGCGGCGGGCCGTTTTCCTTCAGCATCTTCAACATCGTCTCGCGCACGCTGCGCAATTCTTCAGCGCTGGCGCCGACGACATGCTGCGCCATGATTGACGACGACGCCTGACCAAGCGCACAGGCCTTCACGTCATGCGCGAAATCGCTGACGACGCCATGATCCATCTTCAGATCGACGGTCACCGTCGAGCCGCACAGCTTGGAATGTGCTCGTGCGGTTGCGTCGGGCCGGTCGAGCCGGCCGATCCGTGCGATGTTTCCGGCAAAACCCAGAATTTTCGCATTGTAGACATCGTCGATCATATTTTTCCAATCCGTCGCCGCCCAGCGAACAGTCATTGCCGCTCTGGCGTCTTCCTTTCGCTCGGCACGAACATATATAATGGTGGTAGTCGGGTATCGACAAGGCGACCACAAACCTCGTCATACCCAATTCTGTTCACGCCACTTACGGGCTGGAAACCGGGCGAGTTTCTGACACCCGAAAGGTCGTGGTCCGTTCAACTCGTTCCTCCTGAGAGAGG
Organism: Mesorhizobium sp. M0166; assembly: GCF_040322255.1. Lineage (NCBI taxonomy): Bacteria > Pseudomonadati > Pseudomonadota > Alphaproteobacteria > Hyphomicrobiales > Phyllobacteriaceae > Mesorhizobium > Mesorhizobium sp. M0166. Next base: position 61,592 of record NZ_JAMYTD010000024.1, read on the forward strand.
AACTACGGGAGACGCCTTTATGGACGCCGTTATCAAGAAACTCATGCCGCGGTCCGCCTATATGGAAAAGCCGGTCACCGACCGGCCGAGCGAGGCCGAAGTCGAAGCCGCCGTGCGCACCTTGTTGCGCTGGACCGGCGACAATCCTGACCGCGAGGGCCTGATTGACACGCCGAAGCGCGTCACCAAGGCGTTCAGCGAAATGTTCAACGGCTATGATATGTGCCCAGCCGAGGAACTTGGCCGCACCTTCGAGGAAGTCGCCGGCTATGACGATCTCGTCCTCGTCAAGGACATATCCTTCCACTCGCATTGCGAGCATCACATGGTGCCGATCATCGGCAAGGCGCATGTCGGCTATCTGCCTGACGGCAAGGTTGTCGGCCTGTCCAAGATAGCCCGCGTCGTCGACATCTTCGCCCATCGCCTGCAGACCCAGGAAGCGATGACCGCGCAGATTGCCGGCGTCATCCAGGACGTGCTCAATCCGCGCGGCGTGGCCGTTATGCTCGAGGCGGAGCATATGTGCATGGCCATGCGCGGTATCCGCAAGCAGGGCTCCACCACGCTGACCTCAACCTTCACCGGCGTCTTCAAGGACACACCCGAAGAACAGGTCCGCTTCGTCACAATGGTGCGCGGCGGCAGGATCTGATCGGCCTGCCGGCTTCGCTAGATAAGGACCGGCGAATGTCGGCATTGGAATTCCCAAAAGCTCCAACAGACAAGAAGGCACTCGAAGAAGGCGCGGTCCTTTCACCGCGCTTCGATGCTGCCGGCCTCGTCGCTGTCGTGGTCACCGATGCCGAAGACGGCATGCTGCTGATGGTCGCGCATATGAATGCCAAGGCGCTGGCGCTGACGCTCGAGACCGGCATCGCGCACTACTGGTCGCGTTCGCGCAACGCGCTGTGGAAGAAGGGCGAGACCTCTGGCAATGTCCAGCAGGTCGTCGAGATGCTCACGGATTGTGACCAGGACGCGATATGGTTGCGCGTCAAAGTGCTGGGTCATGAAGCAACTTGTCACACCGGCCGACGTTCATGCTTTTATCGGACGGTGGGGCTGAGCGATGGCAAAGGGACGCTTGCCAGCGACGGCAGCAAGCCGCTGTTCGATGCGGAAAAAACCTATCGAAAGCCCAATACACCATCAATATGAACCATTCGCAGCACTTCAGCCACGTATATTCATGATTTCGATACGGCCCGCCTGTAGGATGACCGTGGGACAAGGGAGATTGTGATGCTCGACTGGGCGTCATTGCGCAACAGACCTGACGTTCGGGAGGCCAATGGCCTCTCCTCGGCCGCGGGCGCATCCGAAACCAAATCTCCGGGCAAAACGGGGATTTCGCTGGCATTGGGTGGCGGCTGTGCGCGCGGCTGGGCGCATATCGGCGTGCTGCGCGCGCTTGACGAAGCCGGCATCGAAGTGTCGATGATCGCCGGCACCTCGATCGGCGCGCTGGTCGGCGGCTGCTATGTTGCCGGCAAGCTCGACCAGCTGGAAGAATTCGCGCGCAGCCTGACCAGGCGGCGCATTTTTGGCCTTCTCGACCTCAATCTACGCGGCAGCGGTCTGTTCGGTGGCATGAAGCTCGATGCGCGGCTGCGCGAGCACATAGCCGGCATCCGCTTCGAGGACCTGCCAAAACCATTCGTCTGCGTCGCTGCGGAAATCCGCACCGGCCATGAGATCTGGCTGTCGAGCGGCTCGTTGAGCACCGCCATGCGCGCCTCCTACGCGCTGCCCGGCGTGTTCGAGCCGGTCGCCTGCAATGGGCGTGTGCTGGTTGACGGCGCCCTGGTCAATCCGGTGCCGGTCTCGGTCTGCCGTGCCTACGAGCAGCCGCTCGTAGTCGCGGTGAACCTTCACTACGATCTGTTCGGCCGCGCCGCGGTGATCAAGCACAGTGCCGGCGAGCTGGTCATCGAGAAAGACGCGCCGAGGGCGGGCCACGCCGATCCCGAACGCCAGTCGCGCGAGACGCGGCTCGGCATTACCGGCGTCATGGTCGAGGCCTTCAACATCATCCAGGACCGCATTTCGCGCGCCAGGCTGGCCGGTGACCCGCCGGACATATCGCTGCAGCCGAAGCTCAGCCATATCGGCCTGACCGAATTCCACCGCGCCGACGAAGCGATCCGTATCGGCTACCAGGCGACGATGGCGCAGATCGGCGACCTGACCCGGCTGCAGACCGTCCTCGCTTAGGCAGGGCGGCAGCGAGCTCTCAGGCAAGCGCCGCGTCGACGATACGAAATTGCACCGTGCGGTTGCCGTTCCAGTGGTTGCCCGACAGCGAGCCTGCGACATGCACCGGCTTGCCCCTGTTCTTGAACAGGAATTCGCCGAGCGCAGTATCGACGGCGCGAAAGGCGATCGCCTGGATGCGGCCGCCGCTTTCCGACTGCAGGTCGGCGCGGATGTGGTTGCTGCCGACCGCCCGCGCATCGACAAGCCGGTGACGCGGCAGCGCGAACACCGGCGCGACATGCCCTGCGCCGAACGGCCCTGCCCTCTCAAGCGCATCAAGCAGCGCGAGCGTCGCGCCCTCGGCGGCAAGGGCGCCGTCGATCGCCAGGCTCTCCTCGCCTTGCAGGCGGAACACATCCACAGCCGCGCGCTCTTCGAAGAAAGCCCTGAGTTCGCCGAGCTTCGCCCGTTCGACGGTGATGCCGGCCGCCATTCCGTGGCCGCCGCCCTTGACGATCAACCCGGCATCGGCAGCCTCGCGCACCAGCCGGCCGAGGTCGAAGCCAGACACTGAACGGCCTGAACCGGTACCGACACCATTGGCGTTGAAGGCGATGGCAAATGCGGGCCGGCGCGCATGGTCCTTGAGCCGCGAGGCAAGCAGGCCGACAATGCCCGGGTGCCAGTTGCTGCTGGCTGTGACCACGATTGCCGGACCATTGCCGCCCGCAAGCTCGGCGTCGGCCTCTGAGCGCGCCGCGGCCAGCATCTCCTGTTCCATCGACTGCCGCTCCTGGTTGAGCCGGTCCAGTGTCTCGGCGATGGTGCGGGCCTCGACGGGGTCGTCGGTTGCAAGGAGGCGGCTGCCAAGTGCTGCGTCGCCGATGCGCCCGCCGGCGTTGATGCGCGGACCGATCAGAAAGGCGAGATGGAATGTGTTGATCGGCTCGCCGATACGTGAGACCCGCGCCAGCGCCGCCAGCCCTTCGTTTCTCTGCTGCCGCGCTATCTGCAGCCCCTTGACCACGAAGGCCCGGTTGACGCCGGTGAGCGGCACCACGTCGCAGACAGTGCCCAGCGCCACCAGGTCGAGCAGGCCAAGCAGATCCGGCGGTGCGGCATCCGGCAGGCGGCCGCGCAGGATCTTCGCCGTCTGCACCAGGCAAAGGAAGACGACGCCTGCGGCACAGAGATGGCCTTGCCCGGAAAGGTCGTCCTCGCGATTTGGGTTGACGACCGCAGCAGCCGCCGGCAACAGCCCGCCGACCTGATGGTGATCGAGCACCACAACGTCGGCGCCGGCGGACTTCGCGGCGTCGATGGAAGCAGCACTATTGGTGCCGCAATCGACGGTGACGATCAGCGTCGCGCCGCGCGAGACGAGTTCGCGCATCGCTTCCGGATTGGGGCCGTAACCCTCGAAGATGCGGTCCGGTATATAAATCTCCGACGGCACCGAGAAATGTGCGAGGAAGCGCTTGAGCAGCGCCGACGAGGCGGCGCCGTCGACATCGTAGTCGCCAAAGATCGCCACCTTTTCCCTGGCAACCACCGCTTGGGCGAGGCGAGAGGCCGCCATGTCCATGTCGGTCAGCGATGCCGGGTCGGGCAGCATGTTGCGGATGGTCGGATCCAGGAACCGCTCGGTCTGATCGGCGGTGACGCCGCGCCCGGCCAGCACGCGCGCCACGATGTCGGGCACGCCATAACCTTGCGCGATGGCGAGCGCGGCCATGTCCTGGCGCTCGGTCAGTCGGTGTTCCCAGGAAACGCCGGTGGCCGATTGCCTGACATCGAGGAAAAAGCGTCTTTCCCCCGTCACGTGACGCGCCGTCTGCAATTTGTCATTGCCCACAATATGCAACGGCTAACTGAGTCGAAATCAAAACTTTTCCAGATCGTGGTGCCTGGCCTTAATCTCGCGCACGGTCCGCGATGACGAGCGCAGCACGATCGTATGCGTGGTGATGAAATTGCGGCCGAACTTGACGCCGGCCAGCATGTTGCCGTCGGTCACGCCGGTCGCGGCAAACAGCACGTCCCCGCGTGCCATGTCTTGCGTGTGGTAGATCCGTTTGGGGTCGGAGATGCCCATCTTGGCGGCGCGCGCCAGCTTTTCCGGCGTGTCGAGCATCAACCTGCCTTGCATCTGGCCACCGGTGCAGCGCAAGGCGGCAGCTGCGAGCACGCCTTCCGGCGCACCTCCGGTGCCGAGATAGATGTCGATGCCGGTCTCGTCCGGATCGGTGGTGTGGATAACCCCGGCGACATCACCGTCGCCGATCAGACGGATTGCGGCTCCGGTCGCCCGCACGGCTTCGATCAACGCGCCATGGCGTGGCCGGTCGAGAATACAGGCGGTGATCTCCGCCACCGGCACGCCCTTGGCCTTGGCCAGGCTGGCGATGTTTTCGGCCGGCGAGGCATCGATGTCGATGATGGCGTCGGCATAGCCCGGGCCGATCGCGATCTTGTCCATATAGACGTCGGGCGCGAACAAAAGGCTGCCTTTTTCGGCAATGGCAATAACGGCCAATGCGTTGGGCAGGTTCTTGGCGCAGATCGTCGTGCCTTCGAGCGGATCGAGCGCGATGTCGACAGCCGGGCCTTTGCCGGTACCGACCTCCTCGCCGATATAAAGCATCGGCGCCTCGTCGCGCTCGCCTTCGCCGATCACCACCGTGCCGTTGATGGCAAGGCGGTTGAGCTCCTGCCGCATGGCATCGACCGCGACCTGGTCGGCCGCCTTCTCGTCGCCGCGTCCGCGCAATCTGGCGGCCGCGACCGCGGCGCGTTCCGTGACGCGCACCAACTCCATGGTCAGTATCCGGTCGAGGCCGGCGACAATGTTCTGGGCCACATTCATCGATGGACAATCCTCGTTGGCACTTTGTTTTTATGCATGTCGTTGTCCCGAAACCGCCGCACACTTTTGGGCGACATGCATTAGCCTCCCGCCAGAGACGCGCTTCTTGTGTCAAAGCCCCGTGACAACAGCAAGACCTGCGCTGGACCTTTTTGAAAGCGCAGCAATATCAATCGATTAAACGCAAAATGTGAGACTGCTATCCGGCCCGCTCGATGCGGATGACTTGCGGCTTGTCGGTCAGAAGCCTGTCCCTGGTGATGCCGTCGACGGCCTTGCGCACCGCCGCCTCGGTCGTCTCGTGGGTCACCAGGATGACGGTCTTCTGTGCCTCGGTTTCCGGCCCGGTGGCATGCTGGACAATCGACTCCAGCGAAATGTCGTTGTCGGCCATGCGCTTGGCTATTGCCGCGAAGACGCCGAGGCGGTCGTGCACGGTCAGCCGGATGAAATAGCCGCCGGCATGGCTGCGCATCTGCGCCTTCTTGTAAGGCTTCAATTCCTTCGCCGGCCGGCCGAAGACCGGACCATGCTGGAAGCCGGGCCGGCTCTTGGCGATGTCGGCAATGTCGCCGATCACCGCCGACGCGGTGGCGTTACCGCCGGCGCCAGGGCCGGAAAGCAGCAATTCGCCGAGGATGTCGGTTTCTATCGCCACTGCGTTGGTGACGCCGTGTACCTGCGCGATGACCGAGGCCGTCGGCACCATGGTCGGGTGCACGCGCTGCTCGATGCCGCTTTCGGTGCGTTGGGCGACGCCGAGCAGCTTGATCCGGTAGCCGAGATCGCCGGCTGCGCGGATGTCGGCCTGGCTGATGTTGGAAATGCCTTCCATGTAGATATCGTTGGCAGCGATCCTCGTGCCGAAGGCAAGGCTGGTCAGGATCGACAGCTTGTGCGCGGTGTCGTGGCCCTCGATGTCGAAGGTCGGGTCGGCTTCGGCATAGCCCAGCCGTTGCGCATCCTTCAGGCAGGCATCAAAGGACAGGCCCTCGGCTTCCATGCGCGTCAGAATATAGTTGCAGGTACCGTTGAGGATGCCGAAAACGCGGGTCACCGAATTGCCGGCCATCGCCTCGCGCATTGTCTTGATAACCGGAATGCCGCCGGCCACCGCCGCTTCGTAATTGAGCAGCACGCCTTTCCTCTCGGCGATCTCGGCCAATGCCACCCCGTGCTTGGCAAGCAACGCTTTGTTTGCGGTGACGACATGTCGGCCGGCCTCGAGCGCCGCTTTGACGGACGAGCGTGACGGGCCTTCGTCGCCGCCGATCAGCTCGACGAAGACATCTATCTCGGCGGTCTGCGCCATCTTGACGGCGTCGTCGAACCACTGTGCTGTGCCAAGATCAATGCCGCGGTCGCGTTTGGGATCGCGGGCCGAAACCGCCGACACGACGATGTCGCGTCCGCACTGCCGCGTCAGTTCGGCCGCCTTGTCGCGCAGCACGCGGGCCACCGACGCACCGACGGTGCCGAGGCCGGCAATTCCAACACGCAACGCTTCAGTCATCGGAGAGTCTGTCCGCCAGCTAGAATTGATTTTCGACCGCAACCCGATAGTCGTCGTTTTCATCAGGCTTCCGGATCACGGTGACTATAGTCCCGGGCTGAAACTCCCACACTTCCGAGGCTGGTATGGGCTGGTCCAAGATGAGGTATGTGGTCGGACTAATTTGTTTTGCTTGCACCGGCCGCCAAACGGAAACCGACTCATTGACTAGCCTGACATAAACGACGGCTTGGACGTTCATGCTGGCAGGGTCGGTCATGGCTGTGACTGAACCACTCAGCGATGCGCGGCGAGCGGCACGACATTGTTTGGCTGCTTGGCGCTGGATGCGAGGAAGCGCTTGATGTTGCGCGCAGCTTGCCGGATCCGGTGCTCGTTTTCAACCAGCGCGATGCGCACGTGATCGTCGCCATGTTCGCCGAAGCCGACGCCCGGCGCCACCGCGACGTCGGCGTGCTCGATCAGGAGCTTGGAGAATTCGAGCGAGCCGAGGTGCTTGAACGGCTCCGGGATCGGCGCCCAGGCGAACATCGACGCCGCCGGTGCGGGAATGGTCCAGCCGGCACGGCTGAAGGCGTCGACCATGACATCGCGGCGTTTGCGGTAGACGTCGCGCACTTCGGCGATGTCGGCGCCGTCGCCGTTGAGTGCATGCGCCGCCGCCACCTGGATCGGCGTGAAGGCGCCGTAGTCGAGATAGGATTTCACCCGCGTCAGCGCCGAGATCAGCCGTTCATTGCCGACCGCAAAACCCATGCGCCAGCCCGGCATAGAAAAGGTCTTCGACATCGAGGTGAACTCGACCGCGACGTCTATGGCGCCCGGCACCTGCAGCACCGAAGGCGGCGGATTGCCGTCGAAATAGATCTCCGAATAGGCAAGATCCGACAGGATGATGATGTCGTTCTTCCTCGCGAAGGCCACCACTTCCTTGTAGAAATCGAGCGAAGCGACCAGTGCCGTCGGGTTGGACGGATAATTCAGGATCAGTGCCAGCGGCTTCGGGATCGAATGGCGGATGCCGCGCTCCAGGGCCGGGATGAAGCCGTCGTCCGGCTCGACCTGCAGCGAGCGGATGACGCCGCCCGACATGATGAAGCCGAAGGCGTGAATCGGATAGGTCGGGTTGGGGCAAAGGATCACGTCGCCGGGGGCGGTGATCGCCTGCGCCATATTGGCAAAGCCCTCCTTCGAGCCGAGCGTCGCCACCACCTGGCTGTCCGGATCGAGCTTCACGCCGAAGCGGCGGGCATAATAGTTGGCCTGGGCACGGCGCAGGCCCGGAATGCCGCGTGACGACGAATAGCGGTGCGTGCGCGGATCGCGTACCACCTCGCAGAGTTTGTCGACGATGGCTTTGGGCGTCGGCAGGTCCGGATTGCCCATGCCAAGGTCGATGATGTCGGCGCCGCGCGAACGGGCGCTGGCCTTCAGCCGGTTGACCTGTTCGAAGACATAGGGCGGAAGCCGGCGGACCTTGTGAAATTCTTCCATGGCAGTTCCAGACAGTGAGGTTGCGGTCGCGCGTATAAGCCTATTTGCAATTAGGGTCGAGAGCGGGGTCGCATTTGCCTTCGATCTGCTTCAGCGCCTCGGCGCCGTGTTTTTTTGCGAGTTGGTCCAGCGCTGCCTGGTCCGCGACCTTGATGCCGCCGCCCTTCGCGGCCTGGCTCTGCTCCTCGGCCTTCAGTTGGGCGAGCTTGGCGTTCTTTTCCTCGTCGGTGAATTGCTCGGCCGCCACCTGCGGCCGGATATTCAGGTTCGGATAGGAACCGGTATCCTTCGCCCCGACAAGGCCGGTGGTGGGCGCCGCACCTTCTATGTTGCTGCTCGTGCAACCGGCCATCGCCAACATGACGAGCGCCATGCGGCAAAAACGACCAGTGCCGGAAAAAACGTTCTTGCCAATATTAATCGTCATATTGTTTTCCTGGCGGCCGGGTTAGAGCACATTGGACCCTGTCCGATATCCCATGGTAATATGTCAACAAAACGCTTCGGGAGGAACCCCGCGAACCATGTCCAAAACACCCGATTCGGGCAAAGCGGAAGATGACCAACCTTCGACCGTCGAGCAATATCTGGTGAAGGACCCGGAACGCTTCGCTCTGAACATGGCCCGCGTGATCGAGCAGGCCGGCAAGGCCGCCTCGGCATGGGCCGAGCCGCGGGAAAAAGGCGAGGTACGCGATCATGTCGCCGAGCCGTTCGTCGACATGGTGAAAACCTTCTCCAAGCTCAGCGAATACTGGCTTTCCGACCCGCAGCGCGCGCTTGAGGCGCAGACGCGGCTGTTCTCCGGCTATATGACCGTCTGGGCCAACTCCATCCAGCGTCTCAGCGCCGGCGGCGAAGATGCCGACGACGCGGTCAAGCCCGAGCGCGGCGACAAGCGTTTCCAGGACCCCGAATGGGGCCGCAACGCTTTCTTCGATTTTCTCAAACAGGCCTATCTGGTCACCTCGCGCTGGGCGGCCGAACTGGTCGAGCACGCCGACGGCCTGGACGAGCACACCCGCCACAAGGCCGGCTTTTATGTCAAGCAGGTGTCCAATGCCATCTCGCCGTCGAATTTCATCCTGACCAATCCGGAATTATTTCGCGAGACCGTCGCCTCGAACGGCGAAAACCTGGTGCGCGGCATGAAGATGCTGGCCGAGGACATTGCCGCCGGGAAGGGCGACCTGAAGCTGCGGCAGGCCGATTATTCACCCTTCGAGATCGGCAAGAATCTCGCCGCGACGCCCGGCAAGGTGGTCGGCCGCAGCGACATCGCCGAAATCCTGCAATACGAGCCGGCGACCGAGACCGTGCTCAAGCGGCCGCTGCTGATCTGCCCGCCATGGATCAACAAATACTACATTCTCGACCTCAACCCGCAAAAGTCCTTCATTGGTTGGGCAGTCGAGCAAGGCCACACCGTCTTCGTCATCTCCTGGATCAACCCGGATGAGCGGCACGGCGCCAAGAGCTGGGAGGCCTATATCAGGGAGGGCCTGCAATACGGCCTCGACACGATCGAAAAGGCCACCGGCGAAAGGCAAGTCAACGCCATCGGCTATTGCGTCGGCGGCACGCTTCTGGCGGCGGCCCTGGCGCTGATGGCGCAGGAAGGCGACCACCGCATCAAATCCGCCACCTTCTTCACCACCCAGGTCGATTTCACCTATGCCGGCGATCTAAAAGTGTTCGTCGACGAGGAGCAGGTCGCGGCCGTCGAAAAGGCGATGAACGAAAAAGGCTATCTCGACGGCACCAAGATGGCGACCGCCTTCAACATGCTGCGCTCGGGCGACCTGATCTGGCCCTATGTCGTCAACAACTACATGCGCGGCAAGGATCCCCTGCCCTTCGACCTGCTCTACTGGAATGCCGATTCGACCCGAATGGGCGCTGCCAATCATTCTTTCTACTTGCGCAATTGCTACCTCGAGAACAGGCTTTCGCAAGGCATGATGGAACTGGCGGGCCGCACGGTTTCGCTGAAGGACGTTACCATTCCCGTCTACAACCTCGCCTCCAAGGAGGACCACATCGCGCCGGCGCTGTCGGTATTCCTCGGCTCGAAATATTTCGGCGGCGAGGTCGACTACGTCATGGCCGGCTCCGGCCATATCGCCGGGGTCGTCAATCCGCCGGCGGCGCAGAAATATCACTACTGGACCGGCAGCAAGCCGGCCGGCGACTTCGACCAGTGGCTCGCCGGGGCCACCAACCATCCCGGTTCCTGGTGGCCGCACTGGCAACGCTGGATCGAAGCCAAGGACAATACCCGCGTACCGGCCCGCAAACCGGGCGAGCATATGCAAGTTCTAGGCGAAGCCCCCGGCACCTATGTCAAGGTGCGCGTGTAACCATCTGTAATGTGTGGTGAGTTGACGCGCCGCCAAAAGCGGGCGAAATGGTGCCGTCAACCCTGAGCAGCCTTGATTCATCCTCTAGCCGCCAAATTACTTTGAGGCTTGCAGATTTGACACAGGTCTCGTTTCCGGTTCGGGGAACAAGGGTCATTTCGACGAGACGTTTCGACGCCGCGCCAATGACGAACCGGTCGGATATCGAGGGGGAATTTTGTTTTGAGATCAGCAGGATCGCGCCTCGCGAAGGGAGAAAGCCGCGCCATTGTGGCGGCGCTTTTCTCGGTGCTCCTGGCGTCCTGCACCTCGGCTGGCGACCCGACCATGTCGGTCGGCATGCCAGGCTATAATACCTTGGCTACCGAAATCAGCACGGCCGCCGGTGCGCCCCAGGCCAGCACGGCCGCATCATCGTCGCAGATGACAACTGCACAAATGACGATGAATGCCGAGGGCGACGCCAACCTTCCCGAGCAGGTGGCCTATGTGCCAGTGGCCAAGCCGGGGGCCAAGCCCGATGCCGGCTTCCCGATCGCCGTTCCCACGGCAGCCGAGACGATCGCGGGACAGACGCCGCAGCCGCTGCAACCAAACGCCCAGACGGCCGAACAGGCCGTGGCACAGAACAGTGCTGATGGATCGAAGCCCGACGCCAAGGCCGCTGCACCGGCGATGAACAACCCGGTCTATGTGACCGCCGGCGAAATGCCGCAGCCACAGGCCTACGCACCGAAGAAAAACTTCCTGGCCTCGCTGTTCAGCGCCACGCCTGCCTCGGCGGCACCTCCTTCGCCGGCCAACAGCAGATCGGGCGGGCAGGCAACCGTCGTGCAGGCCAAGGCGACGCCTGCGACAAAACCCACCGTCACCCTGGCCTCGGCCGATCCGGCTGAAAAGCCGGTTCAGTTGGTGTCGACGGGCGATACCAGCCACTTCACGGCCGATGCGCTGCCCGGCGTGCGCCAGACGGCGCTGTTCGAGATCAAGCGCAAATCCGGCCTCGACGATGAGAGTGATGTCGATCTCAACGAAGACGAAGGGTCGGGTGGCGCCTACCAGGTCGCCTCCGCGGCCGGCCTCGCCCGGCTGGCACCCAACGGCCTCCTGAAACAGAACGAAAGCGTCGATGTCGCCTGCTTGAAGCCGTCTCTGGTTCGCGTGCTGAAGACGATCGAAGGCCACTACGGCCGCAAGATGACGGTCACCTCCGGCTATCGCGATCCGGCCCGCAACCGCCGTGCCAACGGCGCCAAGAACTCGCTGCACATGTACTGCGCCGCCGCCGACATCCAGGTTCCCGGCGTCTCGAAATGGGAACTGGCGAGCTACATCCGCACCATGCCGGGCCGCGGCGGCGTCGGCACCTACTGCCACACCGAATCCGTTCACGTCGATGTCGGCCCGGAGCGCGACTGGAACTGGCGCTGCCGCAGGCGCGGCTAGGGCGAGGTTCTTCCGCCACTGCGAAGGCCCCCTTCGGCGGCGTTGCATCATGCCGAAAAAACCAGCTTGGCTGTCGGAAAGACGCGGTTTGGAGCCAAAGGAAAAAAGTTGTCGCAGCCGGCGGCAGACGGCTTGCCGGTTTGTCGCGACGCAACTATAAGCGCTCACATCTGAGCGCGCCCATCGTCTAGCGGTCAGGACACCGCCCTTTCACGGCGGTAACAGGGGTTCGATTCCCCTTGGGCGTACCAGCATTTCAACTTGGCATATGTCTATCGCCAGCGTGATGCTGCGCAAGCTTTGCTTGACCCGCCACTCCGATGGGGATGTCGGCAAAGGAGGGGCGAAGACGACTGAGGATTACGTCGAAGGCTTTCTACGCCCGCAGTCCCCTCGCCTCGCCGCCGCGCTTGCGCGGAACCATCATGTCCCTGGCCAGCAGGCCGCTCACCCGGCAAAAGGCCATGAAGGCCCGCCATGCGTCTTCGGTCTCGACGATGTCCACCGTGGCGCCAAAACAGGCATTGAACGCGGCCTGGTAGGTTGGTCCCTTCCGGCGAACCGGCCACGTTTGCAGGAAATCGAGCGCCTGCTCGACACTGTAGATTTCCTCGACCGGCTGGCCGGGCACAGGCGCGATCCGCACCGGCACCTCGAATTGCAGTCTGTCCATTCGATCTCTCCCGAACCGACGCCCCGCAGCAACGCCGTTGGTCGCAAAAAAATGCGGTGGCGGCTTAACGCTTGGGCCGCTTCTCGCCTAAAAATGTGTCGTCACTACGGTAGCCAATGAACCCGGCGAAGCGTGGGCCGCAACAGGCAAGGAGAATACCTCACGCGTGAATATCGCCGGTCTTCGGCTGTCGGCGGCAGTTCGTCCTTGAACCTTGCGCTTTCCAGTGCCAAATCTGGGGGAATTTCTCTCGCGGGGCTCATCCAGGCCTCGCATCCCTGCAAGACGGATAAAAATGGTCACCTATCTCGACGCCGCCACGGCACCGCTCAGAAACACCGGCCAGATCCGTCTTTACAACGAGGAAGGTTTTGTCGGCATGCGCAAGGCTTGCGATCTCACCGCGCGCTGCCTCGACGAACTGGTGCCGATGGTGGCGCCCGGCGTCACTACTGAAGCAATCGATCGCTTCGTCTTCGAGTTCGGCATGGACCACGGCGCGCTTCCGGCGACGCTCAACTACCGCGGCTACACGAAATCATCCTGCACCTCGATCAATCACGTCGTCTGTCACGGCATACCCGACAACAAGCCGTTGAAGGATGGCGACATCGTCAATATCGACGTCACCTATATCCTCGACGGCTGGCATGGCGACTCCTCGCGTATGTATCCGGTGGGCACGATCAAGCGTGCCGCGGAGCGGCTGCTCGAAGTCACGTATGAGTGCCTGATGCGCGGCATCGCGGCAATCAAGCCGGGCGCGCGCACCGGCGCCGTCGGCGCCGCCATCCAGACCTACGCCGAAGCCGAGCGTTGCTCGGTGGTGCGCGATTTCTGCGGCCATGGCGTCGGCCGGCTGTTTCACGACGCGCCGAATATCCTGCATTACGGCAGCGCCAGCGAAGGCGTCGAGATGCGGCCGGGCATGATCTTCACCGTCGAGCCGATGATCAATCTCGGCCGGCCGCATGTGAAAGTGCTGTCGGACGGCTGGACCGCGGTGACGCGCGACCGTTCGCTGTCGGCGCAGTACGAACACACGATCGGCGTCACCGAGACCGGCTGCGAGATCTTCACGCTATCGCCAAAAAACCTCGACCGCCCCGGCCTGCGGGCCTAGTGTCTGGCAGATCGGGCGTTACCTTGCCCGGTAAATGCTGGGTGGGGCAGCCATGAATGGTGACGACGACGAGCGGGCCTTCTTTCCCGAAAGGCCGGTGCGATCGCCCGCGAAGGCGGTGGCCGCCGACAAGCCACATTATCTCGGCCATCGCGACCGCTTGCGCGAGCGCTTCGCCGCCGGTCCCAACACCCTCCCCGACTATGAACTGCTCGAGCTTTTATTGTTTCGGCTAATCCCGCGCGCCGATACCAAGCCGGTCGCCAAGGCATTGCTGGCACGCTTCGGTACATTGGCCGAGGTCCTCGGCGCGCCCATCGAGCGCCTGCAGGAGGTGAAGGGCATCGGCCCGGCGGTGGCGCTCGACCTCAAGGTGGTTGCGGCAACGGCGCAGCGCATGGCGCGCGGCGAGATCGCCAGCCGCGAGCTGTTGTCGACCTGGACGCAGGTTCTCGAATACTGCCGGTCGGTGATGGCGTTCGAGGAGCGCGAGCAGTTCCGCATCCTGTTCCTCGACAAGAAAAACGCGCTGATCGCCGACGAAGTCCAGCAGGTCGGCACCGTCGACCACACCCCGGTCTATCCGCGCGAGGTGGTCAGGCGCGCCTTGGAGCTCTCTGCCACGGCGATCATTCTGGCGCATAACCATCCGTCGGGAGACCCGACGCCATCGCGCGCCGACATCGAGATGACCAAGCTGATCATCGAGACGGCCAAACCGCTGGGCATTGCCGTTCACGACCACATCATCATCGGCAGGAAAGGCCACTCCAGCATGAAGGGCCTGCTGCTGATTTGATCGAGAATGCCTGCATCACCGCGATCGCGCGCGCACGATGAAGACAGGCGACGATCCTGCACTTGGCCAGGCGAGGCGTTATCCCTGCGTCTTCAGCCCCCGAAGCATTGTCACTGCGACAATTGCCGTCAGCAGCACAATCCCCGCGGCAGTCAAGAACGTGATGTCCGCCGCGCTCGTGTACGCGCTTTGCGCTGCCAACAATAACGCGCTGCCGTCGCCGAGACTTGGCGCAAGGCTGCTCGCTGCCCCAATACCGCGTAGCGCGGTCTCTATTGTGTTGGCGGGAATACCCGCGGGCATGGTGATGCCGAGCGCAGAGCGATAAAGGAGGGTGGCAAGACTGCCAAGCAAGGCGATGCCTAGCGCGCCACCGAACTCGGAGGCCGTCTCGGAAAGGGCCGAGGCAGCGCCGGATCGCTCCTTGGGCGCCGCGCTTACGACGAGGTCCGCGACGATCGCAATTCCGGGAGCCGAGCCGATCGAGAACAGCACGTTTCCCAGAACAATCAGAACCAAGCTGTGTATTTCCCCGGCGTATGCCATCAGGGCGAGACCGCCAGCAGCAAGCGTCAGGCCGAAGCCGAGGACATAAGCTGGCCGCATCAGCCTGAGCACAGCCGAAGTCAACAATGATCCCACGATGAAGCCGAGCCCGGCCGGGATGCTCCAGAGGCCCGCTTCCAGGGGGGTTAGCCCCAAGACCAACTGGAGATACTGGGCGACAAGAACGAGAATTCCGAAGCCAACGAAGAAGTCGAGGACGTTAATGCCGAGCGCCGCCACCACAGCCGGCCGCTTGAACAGGCGCAAGTCAAGCAGCGGATCGGGCAAGCTCATCTGCCGCCTCGCGAACACCACTCCGAACAACAGGCCTAGTGCGACCGCGGATGCCGCCCACACGACACTGCCGCCCTCAGCAACTAGCTTGATCCCGAAGACGATCGGCAACACAGCTGCCAGAGACAAGGCAGCACTCAGGATATCAAGTCGCCCGGCGTTTGGGGTCCTGTGCTCGGGCAGCAATACCGGTCCGACTATCAGCAGAAGCGCCGTAATGGGGAGAGGCACCAGAAACACGGCTCCCCACCAGAAGTGTGATAGAAGCAGACCACCAACGACCGGGCCGATCGCGCCGCCAAACGAGAAACTCGCGACCCAGACGCTTACAGCGAAGGTCCGCTGACGGTCATAGCGGAACATGTTGCTGATGAGAGATAGCGTCGAGGGCGCCAGCGTTGCGCCAGCAATCCCGAGCAGTGCCCGAGCCAGGATGAGCATCTCGGCACTGCGCGCAAAGGCTGCGGCCAGCGACAGGAGCCCGAAAGACGTAGATCCAATCAGCAGCAGCTTCCGCCGGCCGATGCGATCGCCAAGAGCTCCCATGATGAGGAGCGACCCGGCCGCCAGAAAGCCGTAGATGTCCACGATCCAGAGCAGTTGCGCGGCCGTGGGCTTGAGGTCGGCGCTTAGCGATGGCACGGCCAGGTTCAGCACGGTCAGATCCATCGCGTAGAGTATGCAGGGCAGCGCGATGATGGCGAGGCCGATCCATTCGCGATGCGTGGCTCGGCCCGTGTGCAGGCCGGTGGTGTCGGATGTGCCCATTGCCATCTCCCGATTGTTGAAGTCCGCTGACGGATTGCCTGGCTGCTTACGCCGCTATCATTCAAAGCGAAGACACGCGCGGCTTTGTGGCCTCCAAGGCCTCACCAGCGGACCAAAGCGCAACCCCGAGAAGGGTCAGGTCCTTGACGATGAAGGCGCCAAGCGCCGGGTCGAGTTGCGGCGTGGTGACGAGGAAACTCAGCGTGACCACCAGCGAGGCAGCGATGCCGTAACTGCCAATTGCCGAGACCCATGGGGTAAAGGGACGCGAGGCCATCATGAGAGCCAAGGCGATCTCCACAACGCCGATGAGGTCCGAGGACAGTTGCTGATTGAGCAGTCCGGGGAGCCAGAATAAGAACGGGCTGTGAACAAGCAACGGATGAATCGCAGTCGCTTCGGCCGCAGTGAACTTCGCCACTCCGAACAACACGAAAAATAGGACAACGCTATATCGAGCTACCACCTGCCCTGCCACCAGGGTCCATTTCCGCAAAGTTGTCATGACTTTTCCCTTGAAAAGTGCGTGCTACACGCACATAATAAGTCATATAATTGCTAGCGCCGTCAACCCCTCATGATAAAGACTGCCGCCATGACACGTTTGAGAACCGCCAATATGCTTGCCGCCTTCGCTGGCGAAATCGCTGAGCGCGTGGACGCGACCCTCAAAAGTCACCCCAACCAAACCGACTCTGCCTCAGCTGCGCTCAACATCATGGGCTTTTGGGAGGGCATCACCAACGCGCAGCTCGCGCGGGCGCTAAACCTCTCGCACACTGCGACGGTGCGTCTGGTCGACAAGCTTGAGGCTCAGGGTTTCGTCGAAGCTCGCAAGGGTGAAGACAAGCGTGCTACGCACCTCCACGTCACTCCGGCCGGCCGCGAAGCCGTATTGCCCGCCCTTGTCGCACGTTGCGCGGCGGTCAATGACTATCTTGGGGTCCTCACCGCGGCTGAGGAAAAACAACTCACCGGCCTTCTCGAAAAGCTAATGCGCCCACTAGCGACGGATGCATACGGCGTCAGCCATTTTTGTCGCCTCTGCGAATTTGCGGCGTGTCCCGGGGACCAGTGCCCGATGCACGCCAACATAGAGTCTTGGCCCGAAATTTGACGGACCATGTACCTTGCGTCGCGATATCCGGACGCCCCCTCGGCGACGTCCCGAGGCGAGAAGCACCACGGCAACATTCGCGGGACGTCTGATATTTCTCGATGAATGAAGATGTGAGGGAGCGTGAAGGGTCACGTGGTTCCCCAGCGATTTCTCCAAATCAAGACAATTCTGTCAGTTCAATGCGATGGGTCCTGAGGGGAGACTGCTCCACAACCATCCGTCGGGCGACCCGCCGCCGTCGCGCGCCGACATCGAGATGACCAAGCTGATCATAGAGACGGCCAAACCGCTTGGCATTGCCGTTCACGACCACATCATCATCGGCAGGAAAGGCCACTCCAGCATGACGGGCCTGCTGCTGATCTGAGATTTGCTGTTATCAGCTTTGTTGCGCAGATGTACTGCGACGCTCAAGGCGGATCGGGTCGGCAAACTCTGGCGCCGAGGCTCAGCTGGCCGTGCGCAGGCGCCGCGATCGGACAAAGGTCTCAAGTCCCGCGGAATCGAACGCGTGGCCAAAGGCATAACCCTGCAATATGTCGCAGCCCAGGCCCTCGAGTAGCCGCGCGTGCTGCATCGTCTCGACGCCTTCCGCCACGACCTCGATACCCAACGACTTGCCGATTTCAATAATCGACGAGACAACCTGCCTTCTCTGCGGCGATTTGACGATTGGGGTAACCAGCTGCCGATCTATCTTCAGCCGGCGAGGCTGCAACTTCAGCAAACTGACTATCGAAGCGTAACCGGTACCAAAATCGTCTATTTCGATGTCAATCCCCAGTTCTTTTATCTGCTCGATGTTCCAGGTGACAAGATCGTCGTTCTCGTCCAGGAAAATCGACTCAACGAGCTCAAACGAAACTGTTCCTTTCTTGATATTTTGTTCTCGCAGGCTCTTGATGAGCTCTTCGTCTTGAAGGCGCCTCGCCGAGACATTGACCGACACCCGTGGAATGTTAAGTTTTGCCGCGGACCACTCTTCGAAATCCGAAAGCGATTGCTTCAATATGGCTTGATCGATGATCGAGACGACGTTCAGTTCTTCTGCAATCCTCAGGAAGACGTCGGGCGCCAAAATACCCTTTACTGGATGTCGCCACCTCGCAAGCGCCTCAACCCCAACGATTTCGAGCGTCTTTGCGTCAAATTGGGGCTGGTAGAACGGAATGAATTCGTTGCGCTCGAGGCCGCCGAGAATTTCGTCGGCAATCCGCTTTGTATCGACGATTTCGCTTTGCATCGCGTCGGTGAAGAATTCGTATCGATTGCGCCCACGCCTCTTTGCTCGGTAAAGCGCAATATCGGCGTTCACCAGCAGGTGTTTGGCTTCGACATCTTTTCCGTTGTCGACAGCTATACCCACGCTGACGCCAAAACGGCATCGATGGCCTTGATAGTAGACCGGTTCGCGCATCTGGCTGATGACTCGACCGGCAAGCAGCGCCAGTTGCTTGGTATCGTCGCGTACCACGCACAGAACGATGAATTCGTCTCCTCCGATGCGGGCGACGAATCCCTCGTCGCCGACCTTCGATCTGAGGACTGTCGACGCGTGAACCAACATTGCGTCACCGGCGGCGTGGCCCAGCGTATCGTTGATGTGCTTGAACCGATCCAGATCGATGTGAAGCAGTGCCGCATGCCCGCCTGAGCGCCTGGCGTTTGCCGCGTAGTCTTCCAGTACCTGGTCGAGGTAACGCCGGTTGGGCAAGCCGGTCAGCGAGTCATGAAGCGCGATGTGCTCTATGCGCGCCTTGGCTGACTCGAGTTCTGCATTTTTCGACTCGGACAGCTGTTTTGCGCGAACCAGATCCTTGTTCAGCAGGACGTCGGCAGTCACATCCCATTCCGCGCCGATCATTTTTGGGGTGTCGTTTGTGGCACGGTAAAGGATCGCCTTGGACCGGACATGACGGATTTCGCCATTCGGGCGCACAATCCGGTACTCCGACAAATAGGGTCGTCCGCTGGCCACCGCCCTATCGAAATCTGCGTTGGCGCCAGCCAGATCATCTGGATGGATCGCTCCCGCCCAGTCTGTGTAGCCCCGGTGCTCCCCCGCTGGTTTGCCATATATTTCATTGACGCGTTCATCCCATGTAAGCTCGTTGGTCGCGAGATCGTGTTCCCAAACCCCGATAGCCGAAGCTTCCAGAGCGAGTTCAAGGCGCCGTGACAATCGGCGCAATTCCGCATAATTGCGCTGTCTTTCGCCTATCAGACGACCAGTGACCAGGAAGGGGAACACAACCAAGGCCCCGGCCGTCGCCATGATCGCGCGCAACAACCATGCGTTACTTGGCGTCGAAGGCCAGCCATTCTTGGGAATGGCAGCCAGCTGCCACGAGCCGGAAGGAAGCAAAACGTCAGCCGTCACCGGATCGCTTTTGCTGATCTCCTCATTGCCGTAGAATTGACCACCACGGTGACCAAGGGCGTCCCTGCCGATCAGCGCGACGTCGATCCCGAGATCGCCGTCAAGCATGCCGCTCGCTCTGTAAAGGCGCTGCACGTCGACAACGGCGGAAATGATGCCCCAGAACCTTTCCGTGTTGCCCGCGCTCGGCACGAAAACCGGAAAGCGGCCGATGAAGCCTTGTCCTCCCTGCTTCAGCTCGACGGGACCGGCAAGCACCAGCTTGCGTTCATCTCGCGCCCTTAGCGCAGCCGCACGCTGCCGCTCGTTCTTGCGGTAGTCCAGGCCCATCGCCTGCTCATTACCCTCCATCGGGTACATCAGGGAAACGACCAGATCGGGCGCGCCGGCAATATTGTTCAATTGCGAGTCGGCGCCAAACAGATTGCTCGCCAGCGAGGCGAAGCGTTGCTGTCCCATATAGGGTTCGGTCACGACCGCAGCGACCAATCCACGCACGAGTTGAAGGTTTCCGTTGATATTGCCTTCGAGCTTGGCGCGGATGAGATTGACCTTGGTCAGCACGTCCGCACGGACGGCCTGGTCCGAGACGACTTTGTTCTGGTGCTCCGCGAACGCTGCGCTGATAAGAATGACGACAAGCGCGATCGTCGCCGGAATATTTGCCGACGAAAAGACGACCTCCTTGATGCCGCCGAACCTAGCGCGGAAAAAAGCCAATAGGCGATTCCTCAAGTGCCATTTCAGGTTCCCGGGTCGACCCGATGAGGAACATTAGCGTTCAATGTTTAATTTGACCTTCACGCTCCTTAGAGCTTTTGCACTTTCCGACCGTTGCTGATGTTGCAGGCCCGAGCGGTTGGAGCCAGCCGCCGACTTCCACTGACATGGCCCCACCGATTGAGGTGCGCTGGTGCCGGCGATCCAGCGTTTGTCGACCATTCGCGAGGAAGGGAGCAGGAAGCGGCGGCCGGCCGCCGTTTCCTGCTCATCTCGAGGCGTTCGTCTGTGGAAACGGAACCACAGAGAGGCCAGCTAGATCAGGCTTGCTCGGAAGATCGAGGAGCGCGAGCGCAATTGCACACGTCGACGCGCTCCGAACCGAGTACTCAAGCGTGTTGGACCTGGACTAGTGCCCCTCAATCGACTTGGGAGATACAAGATATGGTATCTTGCCGACGCTGCGCTTCGTCGCGCCAATGGAATAAGCCATCGGTATCTTGGGAGAGTTCTCGGGCAAGCCGTACATGTCCTTGCCGGCCCGTACGGCAAATGAAAAGTGCTGCCATGAAACCGTGTCGTGCTCATTGAGAAAATCGAGCGTCAGACCAGCTGAAATCAGCGCATTCACCACGTCACTGATCGGGTGAATCCACTCATAATATCGAGGATGCTTCAAGATGCGATCATCGCCGGTGTAGGTCAGTTCCTCGTTCCAGGCGAGCGGCCGAGCTATCGGCGTTCGCCAGTCGTGCTTCAATTCGAGGGCCGCGGCCTTTCGATCGCACTGAAACATCAATGGATGGCCCTCGGCCATATAGAGGCGGCCGCCGGGTCGCAGGAGATCGGCAACCACCCGCGCCCAACGGAACACGTCGTCCAGCCAGTTTACCGAACCCCAGGTAACGTAAGCGATGTCAAAGGTCCGGCCGAGCGCTTCCACTGCCTCGAACAGTGGCGCCTCCACGAAGCGCACGTCGGTGCCTGCCTTCGCAGCAAAATCCCGCGCCGCCACGATCGCCGTCGGTGAAAAGTCGAGCCCGGTCACGCTGCCCGCGCCAAGATTCTTCAGGCTGATCGTGTCAAGACCGATGTGACATTGCAGGTGGACGATATCCTTGCCGGCGATATCGCCGAGCTCGCGCGTTTCCAGCTCATAGAGATTGGATCCGCCGGCCAGCACATTCTCGATGTGGTAGCTGCCCGTTGTGTCGGTCGAGTGCAGTTCGGCCCGATCATCCCAATTAAGGCGGTTCACGCCCAGAAACCGTTCCAAATTCCCCCACCCCTGACTGACGCATGGTAAACAAGTCGTTAAAGTACCTTTGCAGCGAAAGTATCGCGCGTCAATCCGGACCGGGCGGCAGTGCGCCGCCGCTCGCGAAAGCATTAGCCCCGGGAAGGCTTGCTGCTGATCAAGGGTTCTGGCGCAGTCGCCACGCCCGGCGACAAGGCCCCGCACGCGCCCTGACGCCACCCTAAGTGGTCGGCATGTGGATTAGTCGGTTCTCAGCCCGGCACAGCCACCATTGCGATATTTCTGGAGAGCTCGTTTGTGGGGGCAACTGCGCGTGCTGTGCTGCTCGTGAGTGCTCGGTAGAGTGCCACATAATCGCTGCACATGCGCTCGACCGTGAACCGCTTCTCGAACGTCTGCCGCACTCGTGCGCGATCGAGGCTGTCTATGCGCCGGAGCGCGCCCACAGCTTCCTCCACCGTATCCACGATCCATCCGGACACACCGTCATCGATGATCTCCGGGACGGCGCCACGCCGGAACGCAACCACCGGCGTACCGCAGGCCATTGCTTCGATCG
>NZ_JAMYTD010000025.1:0-80788 GCF_040322255.1 Mesorhizobium sp. M0166
GTCATTCAACCCTCCTTCGGCTTTTCCGGCCGAAATAGAATCGAGCTTCGCCGCAAAGCGCAACCCAGATGTGTGAATGCGATAGGTCACCATACGGGGAGAAATGCCCGGCAGGGCAATGAGGGGCGGCGTCAACGCCTAAAAGGTCGGTCTTCCGACTCTAAGCTACTTGCACTTGGCGATCGAGGCCAGCGCAGCCGAGATGCCCTTCAGCGAGAAGACGTAGGTGGTGGTGTTGCCGCGGCCGGACTTGGCCGACACCTTCATGTCGGTGCCGGTCTTCATCGCGGCGATCAGCACCGGCTCCTCGGCGGCGTTCTCGACCCAGGCCGACTTGCCACGCGTGAACATCGAAAAAGACTTCCTGTCGATGGTGACGGTGGCCTTGGAACCTTCCTGGAAGGTATAGCCGGCGATGAATTGCGGCTCGTAGGACACTTGCTGCCCTGGCCGCTGGCTGACGAAGAAGAACATGTCGCCGTGATCGAGCGTCGGCGGCTGCTTGTCGGTTGGCACCGTCAGGACATAGCAGACCTTGCCGCCGCCCGACGCCTGATAACTGTAGGTGCCCCAGGCATTGTGCTGGCCGATCTTGGTTGCCGACTGCGCCAGCGCGGGCGCCGTCAAGGCCACCAGGGCCAGGCTGGAAACTATAGCAATCAATCCGCGCATCGCTTTTCCCGTATTCCACTGGTGCGGCGGCAGGCCGGCTCGGCGTCCTGCCCGTCGCTTCATTTTGATTTAATCTGGGTTACCAAACGGTGAATTTCCCCTGAGAAAAGGATGTTCACGCCAGGAAACCGCCGCCGTCTTCGCGCTGCCGCTCGAAAAAAGCGGCTGGCGCAATGTCCCTGCCGCGACTTGGAGGCCACGAAAACGGCAAGAGTTTGACTTTTCAAGCAGCTAGGTCCTGCAGCGGTTCTCGCTTTTCTGAGGTACGTGACGAATTTCCCTGCAGGCGCTACCATGTCTGCGTTCGCCGCCACGGCACTCGGCCAGGGTGCCCTCCTTGGCGGCTTACGGGAGATTTGGCCATGGCCATTTCCGAGACAGGGCTTATCCTGGCGGGCGGCACAGTCGTCCTGGCGATCGTGTTCGGCATTCGTGTCGCCGTCCGCGTGGCGGCCGGTGGCCCGGTGCCCTCCGATGGCGGGGAGGCGGCGGGCACGTCGGGCGCGCCCGACGTGCCCGGGGTCATTGCGCTGCCGCCTTTGATCTTCCTCGGCTTCCTGGTGGCGGCAACCGTGCTCGAGGTGCTCGTTCCCCTCCCGGTCAAGGCCGGGCAGGCGCTCGCCCGCTATCTGGCCGGCGCCGTGCTCGCGGTGTGCGGCTTCGTGCTCATCTTTATGGCGGCGGGCCGCTTTCAGGCAGCTGGAACCAACATACCACCGACCTTGCCAACGACCTCGCTGGTCGTCGACGGGATCTATCGGCGGACCAGAAACCCGTTCTATCTGGGAACGACCCTCATCTATCTGGGCCTCGGCGTCGCGGCCGGAAGTCTTTGGGCTATCGCGCTCGTCATCCCCCTGCTGTGGGTGATCAATGCCGGCGTCATCGCGCCGGAAGAGCGCTATCTCGAGCGGAAGTTCGGAGATGCCTATCGCGCCTACAAGGCGCGGGTGCGGCGGTGGGTTTGACGGCCGGAAAGTCGGTTCTCGCGCGATTTTTTTGCGCCGCACCGGCTCAGCTCTTGTCGGCGATGGCCTGCCTGGCGGCGAGCCGGTGCGCCGGCGTGATGTGGGCGCTGACGGCGGTAATCGCGGCGGTCAGCACGGCGATGTCGTCGGTGAAGCCTAGTCCAAGGATGAAATCGGGGATGACGTCCGTCGGCAGCACGAAATAGCCGAGCGCAGCCAGCAAGGTGCCCTTGGCGCGCAGCGGCGTCTTCTTGTCCATGGCGCAGTAATAGGCGGCGACCACCTCTTCCATGAACGGGATCTGCCGGGCGGCTTTCTTCGCCGTACGCCAGAACTTTTCGCGCACTTCGCTCTCATTGCCCGGCTTGCTGCCGAGGCCGAAGAAATCAAAACCGGATTTTTGCGCCATCAACCTCTCCTTGCGGCCGTCGCGTGACTTCACGCATGACCGCGAGACAAAATGTGGTGAAAGCCGAACCTCGCTGCAAGGTGCAGATAGTCTCAGCCGCCGAAATAGCGGTTCATCTTCCTGGCCAGCTCGAAATCCAGCGCCGTCAGGCCGCCAGCGTCGTGCGTGTTGAGGGTCACGTTTACGGTCTTGTAGACGTTCGACCAGTCGGGGTGGTGGTCCATCTTCTCCGCCGCCAGGGCGACGCGGGTCATGAAGGCAAAGGCTTCGGAGAAATTCTTGAAGGTGAAGGTGCGGGTGATCGAGCCGCCATCCTTGGCCAGCGACCAGCCTTCGAGGCCGGCAAGTTCGGCGCGGATCGCCTCTTTTGCTAGTTTCTCCCTGGCCATATCCGCCTACCGCATGATCCGCGAAGCGTCGGCGGCGCCGACCAAACGGCTGGCGACGCGATTGTCGGCACCTGAAAGCGGCCAGGCCTCCTCGACGACGTAAGGCCCGCCGCCGACCGAGTCGCGCGACGACATCAGCACGAAGCGGCCGACCCGGAACGGCAGCGTCGAAAAATTGCCGCGCGCCGACAGATACTGGGCGACATCGAGCGGGTTCGAATTGCGCAGGCGGGCCAGCGTCACATGCGGCATGAACTTGCGCGGGTCGGCCGGGATGCCGAGCCGCTGGCAGATGCGCTCGATCTCGGCCTGCAACGCGGAAAGATCGGGCGAAGCGGCGACCCCGGCCCACACCGCATGCGGCTTCTTCTGGCCGAAGGCGCCGACGCCGGACAGCGTCAGCGGGAAGGAGGCGCGGTGAACACGGTCGAGCGCGTTGGCGATCTCGTCGGCGACATGGCCCTCGACATCGCCGATGAAGCGCAGCGTCAGATGATAGTTTTCGACGTCAATCCAGCGGGCTCCGGGCAGGCCGCCCCTGAGCAGGGACAGCGAAAGAGCGGCATCACGCGGCATTTCGAGGGCGGTAAAAAGACGCGGCATGGGAAGCCTCCTGTCCTCGAATCGAACTCTTGCCCCTAGCGAATCATCGATATTCGAACGGGGCAAGCGGTTTGTTGGTCGCAGGGCTGCCTAAAAGCTTCCCCAGCGGAATGTGGTGCGGCGGCGAACCCTCGCCTTCAGGAATTACCCCGCACCGTTGCAATGGTCTTCTCCACACTGGGCAGGATACCCTCGACGATGCGGTCGACGCCTCGGGCACTTGGATGAAGGCCGTCCTCGAGCTGCAGGACGGATTGGCCGGCTACGCCCTCGAGAAAGAAAGGATAGAGCGGCACGCCGTATTTTTCAGCCAATCGCGGAAAGATTGCGTCGAAGGCGTTCTGGTAGTCGGCACCGAGATTGGGCGCCGCGCGCATTCCGGCAAGCAACACCGCGATCTTGCGCTGCTTCAGTTTTGCCAGCATCGCGTCCAGGTTTTTTTCCGCTATGGCGGGCGAAACGCCGCGCAGCATGTCGTTGGCGCCGAGCTCCAGGATGACCAGTTGCGTGCCGTCCGGTACCGACCAGTCGAGCCGCGACAGGCCGCCGCTCGTCGTATCGCCGGAGACGCCGGCATTGGCGACCGTGACATCGTAGCCCTTGGCGCGCAGCGCCGCCTGCAGCTTTTCGGTGAAGCCCTGACCTGGCCCGAGGCCATAACCCGCCATCAAGCTGTCGCCGAAACCGACAATGGTGAAGGGTTCGGCGCGCGCCGATGAAATGGCGCCGCCGCAAATGGCGAGGAAAAGGGCGAAGGCTGCGGCAAAGGTGTGTTTGAAAGCCATGCGGCAGGCCCCATATGACCAGGAACATCTGTTGGCGAAGGCAGGTTTTCGTCTTTGTCGAGCATCGGATGCTCTAGCCTTCATCTCCCATATAGGACGATTTGATTTTGGAAGAAGCCGTCATTTCGCTGAAAGACGTATCGCTGACGCTCGGCGAAGGTGCCTCCTCGGTTCATGTGCTGAAGGGCGTCAGCCTCGATGTGACGGGCGGCGAAGCGACAGGCATCGTTGGGCCTTCAGGTTCGGGAAAGTCGACATTGCTGATGGTTTTGGCGGGGCTTGAAAGGGTCGATTCGGGCACGGTCCGAGTTGCCGGCGAGCTGCTCAACGGCAAAAGTGAAGACCAGATCGCATCGTTTCGGGGGCGAAACATCGGCATCGTATTCCAGTCTTTCCATCTCATCCCGAATATGACGGCGCTGGAAAACGTCGCCGTCCCGCTGGAGCTTGCCGGCCATGTCGATCCCTTCGGCGTGGCGGCGCGCGAGCTGGCGGCGGTCGGTCTCAGCGATCGCGTCACCCATTACCCCGGCGAATTGTCTGGCGGCGAGCAGCAGCGCGTGGCGATCGCCCGGGCGCTGGCGCCGTCGCCGCGCATCCTGATCGCCGACGAGCCGACCGGCAATCTCGACCAGGCGACGGGGCGGCACGTCGCCGACCTGCTGTTTGCCAAGGCGGCCGAACGCGGCATGACGCTGGTGCTGGTCACGCATGACCCAGTGCTTGCGGCGCGCTGCTCGCGCCAGGTGTCGATGCGGTCGGGGCTGATCGAGGTCGCGCCTGAGCCGGCCACCAGGGCCGGCAAGGTGACCGCCTGATGCCGCTGTCGCAAACGCTGAGGCTCGCCTTTCGGTTTTCGCTGCGAGAAATGCGTGGCGGGCTGTCCGGCTTCCTGATCTTCCTTGCCTGCATCGCGCTCGGCGTCGCGGCAATCGGCGGCGTCAATTCGGTGGCGCAAGCGATTTCCGCCGGTGTTGCCGATCAGGGCCAGACGCTGCTCGGCGGCGATCTCCGCTTCCAGCTCAACCAGCGCGATCTTACCAGAGCCGAACGCAGCTTCCTCGACCGGCTTGGCACGGTTTCGCACAGTGCCAACATGCGCTCGATGGCGAGGCTCGAGGACGGCTCCGACCAGGCGCTGGTCGAGGCCAAGGCGGTCGACGGCGCCTATCCGCTCTATGGCGCGCTGGAGACCGAGCCGGTGCTGTCGCGAGAGGATCTGTTCGGCGAAAAATCCGGCGTCTTCGGCGCCGCCGCCCCGGATCTCTTGTTCGAGCGGCTAAACCTTGGCATCGGCGACCGGCTGAAGCTCGGCAGCGCGACGTTCGAGCTGCGTGCGAGGCTGGTCAATGAGCCGGATGCGGTGTCGGATGGCTTCGGTTTTGCGCCGCGGCTGATGGTGTCGACCGACGGGCTTGCCGCTTCCGGCCTGATCCAGCCGGGCAGCCTGGTCGAGAACGCCTATAAGGTCCGCCTGCCCGGTGGCACCACTGAGGCACAGATCAAGGCGATCCAGGAGCGGGCGGGAAACCAGTTCCCGCAGGCCGGTTGGTCGATCCGCACACGCAGCAACGCAGCGCCGGCGCTGTCCTCGAATATCGAGCGGTTCTCGCAATTCCTGACGCTGGTCGGGTTGACGGCGCTGGTGGTCGGCGGCGTCGGCGTGGCCAATGCGGTGCGGGCCTATCTCGACGGCAAGCGCGGCGTCATCGCCACCTTCAAGAGCCTGGGAGCTTCGGGCGGGTTCGTCTTTGCCGTCTACCTGGTGCAGATCCTGATGATCGCAGCCCTCGGCATCACGTTGGGCCTTGTGCTTGGCGCGCTGATGCCGTTCGCGGCCAGCGCGGCACTGCAGTCGGTCATTCCGGTACCGGCGGAAGGCGGGTTCTACCCCGGCGCGCTCGGCATGGCGGCGCTGTTCGGACTGCTGGTGACGCTGGCTTTCGCCTTGCTGCCGCTCGGCCGTGCCCGCGACGTGCCGGCAACGGCGCTGTTTCGCGAAATGGGTTTCGAGGGCCGCGGTTTTCCCCGCCCGCTCTATATCGCCGCGGCAATGGCCATCGCGCTGCTACTCGCGGTGCTGGCGATCCTGTTTTCCGGCGACCGCCGTATTGCCTCGATCTTCGTCGGCGGCACGATCTTTTCGTTCCTGGTGCTGCGTGTCGTCGGCACGCTGGTGCAGTGGGCGGCGAAGAAAAGCCCGCGCGTGCGCTCGACCGCGCTCAGGCTCGCGATCGGCAACATCCATCGGCCAGGCGCCTTGACGCCATCGGTGGTTCTGTCGCTGGGTCTCGGGCTGACGCTCCTGGTCACGTTGGCGCTGATCGACGGCAATCTCAGGCGGCAGATTTCCGGCAGCCTGCCGGAACGGGCGCCGAACTTCTTCTTCGTCGATATCCAGAGCGGCGACGTCGATGCCTTCTCCGCGCTGGTCGGCAAAGAGGCGCCGCAGGGCACGCTGATCAAGGTGCCGATGCTGCGCGGCCGGGTGATGGCGCTCAACGGCGTCGATGTCGACAAGGTCAAGGTTCCGGCCGAAGGCGCCTGGGTGCTGCGCGGCGACCGTGGCCTGACCTATGACGCAAAGCTGCCGGAGAATGCGACGCTGACCGAGGGCAGTTGGTGGCCGGAGAATTATTCCGGCGCGCCGCTGGTCTCGTTTTCCGCCGAGGAAGGCAAAGAGATCGGGCTGAAGCTCGGCGACACCATCACCGTCAACGTGCTCGGCCGCAACATCACGGCGAAGATCGCCAATTTCCGCCAAGTCGAATGGGAAACCATGGGTATCAATTTCGTCATGGTGTTCTCGCCCAACACATTCGCCGGTGCGCCGCATGGCTGGTTGGCGACGCTGACCGAGACGAACGCATCGGCGGCCGACGATGCGCATCTTCTCAATGCCGTCACGCGTGCCTTTCCCGCGGTGACGACGGTCAGGGTCAAGGACGCGCTCGACATCGTCAACCGGCTGGTGGCGCAGCTCGGCACGGCAATCAGGGCAGCAGCGGGCGTGGCGTTGATCGCCTCGGTGCTGGTGCTGGCCGGGGCGCTCGCCGCCGGCAACCGGGCCCGCATTCACGACGCGGTGGTGCTGAAGACCCTGGGAGCGACCAGGAGAACACTGATCGCCGCCTTTTCACTGGAATACATGCTGATCGGCCTTGCCACTGCGATGTTCGCGCTGGCAGCGGGCGGTGTGGCGGCGTGGTTCGTCGTCACGCGCATCATGACGCTGCCATCCCACTTCATGCCCGAGGTGGCGGTGGCGACCATCGGCTTTTCACTGATGGTCACGGTCGGTATCGGCCTTGCCGGCACGTGGCGGGTGCTGGGCCATAAGGCGGCGCCGGTGCTGCGGAATCTTTGAACCAGAGCCGGTTTTGATTAAATCTCGTTAATGTTCCGGGCGGGAAGTCCAATAAAACCGTATCTCCGGCACTTCACGGAGCATTACGCCTGGTTACGGTCTTGTCCTTTACGCCAAGAACCATCATATTTCGGCGCAGGCATGCTGGAGCCCCGCCAGCGGCGCCTGGGTTCAAAAGGACCTGACACCGGACGGGGCAGAAGCAATATGAGGATTTCCATGGCTGATCCCGTTCGCAATTATCAGACGCGCGCCGTGCCCGGCGCCGGCGTCGATGCTGCCATCGACCAGGGCCTGCGCGCCTACATGATCAAGGTCTACAATCTGATGGGGCTTGGCCTCCTCATCACCGGCCTTGCCGCGGTCGGCACAATCATGCTGGCCACCACCAGCGATCCCGCCTCGGCGGTCGCGACGTTGCCAAGCGGCGAGATGCTGACCTCGTTCGGCTACGCGATCTTCGGCTCGCCGCTGAAATGGCTGGTGATCTTTGCCCCGCTGGCAGCGGTGATGTTCCTGTCGTTCCGCGTCCAGTCGATGACCGTTTCGGCCGCGCAGACGACGTTCTGGGTCTACGCCGGCCTCGTCGGCCTGTCGCTGTCGTCGATCTTCCTGGTCTACACCACCGCCAGTATCTCGCAGACCTTCTTCGCCACCGCCGCCGCCTTTGGCGGGCTGTCGCTCTACGGCTACACGACCAAGCGCGATCTCTCGGCGTTCGGTTCGTTCCTGGTCATGGGCCTGGTCGGCCTGATCATCGCGATGGTGATCAACGTCTTCCTGCAATCGTCGGCGCTTTCCTTCGCCGTTTCGGCGATCGGCGTGCTGATCTTCGCAGGCCTTACCGCCTACGACACGCAGAACATCAAGGAGATGTACT
Source organism: Mesorhizobium sp. M0166 (assembly GCF_040322255.1). Lineage (NCBI taxonomy): Bacteria > Pseudomonadati > Pseudomonadota > Alphaproteobacteria > Hyphomicrobiales > Phyllobacteriaceae > Mesorhizobium > Mesorhizobium sp. M0166. The sequence continues at coordinate 8,074 of NZ_JAMYTD010000025.1, forward strand.
TCGAGGGTGACGAGACTGATGTCGCCGGCCGCAAGGCGATCATGGGCGCATTGAGGCTCTATCTCGATTTCATCAACCTGTTCATGTTCCTGCTGCAGTTCATGGGCGACCGTCGCTAGTACGGCGTTCTTTGCCGACCATGGTCTTTTCCGAGAACCGGTTTCGACTTTTCGGGATCATGGTCTGACTGGACCAGCGAGTTTGGAAAGGGCGGCCCAACAGCCGCCCTTTTCTTTTGTGCCGGCTTTTGCTTTGATATAAGGCAGATGAACGACTTGCATAAAATATGAGCAGCATCACGTTACGGGCCGCGACGTCGGCCGATCTCGACCGGATCACGGAAATCTATGCCGACGCGGTGACGAATGGCACGGCGAGCTATGAACTCGAGCCACCAAGCCGCATCGAGATGGGCGCGCGATTCGACAACCTGATGGCGGGCGGCTTTCCCTATCTCGTTGCGGAAAAGGCCAGCGGCGTGCTCGGCTATGCCTATGCCGGAGCGTTCCGGCCACGCCCGGCCTACCGCTTCGTCGTTGAGGATTCCGTCTATGTCGCGCCCGCGGCCAAAGGGCAAGGCGTCGGGCTGCTACTGATGCAAGGGCTGATCGAGGCGGCCAAGGCGGCGGGCTTTCGCCAGATCATCGCGGTGATCGGCGACGGCAGACCCGACAGCGCCTCGGTACGGTTGCACGAGAAGCTCGGCTTCCGCCATTCCGGCCGCCTGGAAGGCTCCGGCTACAAGCACGGGCGTTGGCTCGACACGGTGTTCATGCAGTTGCCGATCAATGGCGGGGCATCGATCCCGCCCGATCCGCAATCGCTGCCCGAGCGGAAGTTCCGCCAGCAAAAATAAAGGGTTACGCCTCGACCAGCTTCAGCGTTCGGTCGAACACGCCAAGCACCCGGCCGAGTTCCTGGCCACGCTTGAGGATGCGTCCGCCGGCGGCGATGACGGCGAACGCGCCTTGCCGGCGCGCCAGCTTCGGATCCTTGACGATCTGGAAAAGCGGCACTTCGCTGGTGCGGCGGAAGACGGAAAAAATGGCGCGGTCGGCGAGATGGTCGATGGCATAGTCGCGCCACTCATTGGCGGCAACCATACGGCCGTAAAGCCTGAGGATCTGGTCCAGTTCGCGCCGGTCGAACCGCACCGGCTGGTCGAGGCGTTCGCGTCTTGCCTCATGCAGCGGGATCAATATTGCGGATGCGTCCCCATCCTCCGTCCCGCTGCTGCGATCAGTCATGCCTGGATCCTCGCAATGAATCGTACGCCGACCAAAGTTGGCGCTTTCGTTACCGAATTGCAAGGCCCGGCCGGGCAAGGCCAGCACCGCGCGGTTTCTCCAGCGTCCAGTCACGTTTGCGAAACGCCTGTTGGAATTGGTGATGCTTCGCCACAATCCTGCCTTTTTTTATCCGTGCTCATGCCCCAATGTCCGACGAATTTACCGGTGTTGCCTGAGACGGTTCGGTCCGGCACCGGCTCGTAAACCCCAAGCCCCCCGCCCACGGGTCTGCGTCGGATCGAACCAACCTCGGTTTTTCCTTGGAAAGATCGGGTGCGACGATCCCAAAACCTAAATGACCGGCGTCAGAAGCAAGCTGACGCCGGTTTTTTATTGGCCGGCCGCCGCGGCGGTGCGATCCAGATAGGCTGTCGTCGGAGGCTTGAGCGCGGTTATCCCTTCTCCCACAACAAGGGGAGAAGGGAGAACGCTCTATCTAAGGCTTGCGGATAAAGGCTGCGCCCAGGATCGGCCCGGGCATGCCGTCCTTGCCGACCGACTGCAGCAGCACGGCGCAGCCGCCCTTCTTGGCGATCTCGCTCATGGGCAGTTCGTAGCGCTGCGCCTTGCCGTGCCACATGCCGGCGGTCTGTATGCTGGAGACGGCGTTCCAATAGGTCATGCTGCGGCCGCTGTTTTCACCCTTGCCGATCTTTATCGTCTGTGGCGGGTTGAAATAGACGATGACGACATGCGCGTCGGCGGGGCCGGTCACGGCGTCGCCGGCATCGATCATGACGCGATCGCTGGTCCGGCTGACCTTGATGCCGACCCGCATGCCTTCGCCGACCCTCTCCATGCGGGCCAGCGCGCCGTCGACTTCCTTGCGGCTGGCGCCGTTGACATGGCTGCGGCCGTTTATGACGGCTTGCGGGGTGTAGACGGAACGACTGCCGAAGGCGCGCATATACTCGTATTGCCGCTCGGTATTTTCCTTGCGGCTCAGCGTGTCCTGCCAGCCGAGGTAATCCCAATAATCGACATGATAGGCGAGCGCGACGATGTCCTCCTTGGCGGCAAGCTCGGCGAAGAATTCGTCGGCTGGCGGACAGGAGTTGCATCCCTGGCTGGTGAAGAGCTCGACGACGCCTAATGGCTTATCGGCTGGCTCGGCAAGGGCCCTGCCGGCAAACGCCGAGAGGGCCAGCGCAAGGGCCGCAAGCCGCAATGGTCTTCGAGATGGCATGGCCGTTCCGATCCCGCCGGTGACGCCGGCTTTGTTCTGGTTGTCGAAATATGTGGCAGAAGCGGCAGTCAACGGGAAGTCACGTTGCGGTGAAATTTTGCCGTTGCAACCGCTGGCAAGGGCGCAATAGGTGGACTTGCACTTCACCATGGAAGCGATTCGGGCGGCAATCAGCATGTGGCAATCTCTCCTGGCGCCGGTCGATCTTTATTGCGAACGGACGGGGCCGGAATTCTGGGCCGAACCGCTCAATGCGCTGAGCAATCTGGCTTTCTTTGCCGCCGGACTATGGGGTGTCTGGCAGGTGCGCAAGCGCGGTACCGGCACTTTCGCCGAAGTGCTGGCCTGGTGGGTGGTGGCGATCGGCGTCGGCTCGTCGCTGTTCCACACCTTTGCCACAAGGGCAATGGTCCTGGCCGACGTGCTGCCGATTGCAGGGTTCACGCTGGCCTACACGCTGTTCAACCTGCGACGTTTTCTCGGCATGAAATGGGGCAAGGCGATCGCCATCTTCGTCGCCTTCTATGCCGTTGCCGGGTTGCTTACCTTCGCCGTGCCCGACTGGCTGCGCCAGGCGTCGAACGGGACGACCGGCTATCTGCCGCCGTTTCTGGCGCTCGCCTTCTTCGGCGCCTGGGTGGCGGCCAGCGGCAATCGCGCCGGCTGGTACAATCTAGCGGGTTCGGCGATCTTCGTCGTGTCGGTCATCTGCAGGATGATCGATCCGCTGGTCTGCGGCGGCTTTCCGCTCGGCACGCATTTCCTGTGGCACATATTGAACGGGCTGATGCTCGGCGTGCTGCTGGCGGCGACAGCGCGGTTTGGAAAGCCAAGGTAGGGGAATAGGGGAATAGGGGAAGCGTTCACTACTCCCTTACTGCCCTACTCCCGTACTCCCCTCTCTCTATGCTGCCAGATCGCGCAGCACGTATTGCAGGATGCCGCCATTCTTGAAGTAGTCGAGCTCGTCCAGCGTATCGATGCGGCAGATGATCGGAACTTCTTTGACGCTGCCGTCGCCGTAGGTGATCCTGGCGATCATCTTCTGCCGCGGCTTGATGTTGCTCAGTCCGTCGATCTCGACCAGTTCGTCGCCCTTGAGGTTGAGCGAGGCCCATGAGGTGCCTTCCTCGAAGACGAACGGGATCACGCCCATGCCGACCAGGTTGGAGCGGTGGATGCGCTCGAAGGACTGGGCGATGACGGCGCGGACACCGAGCAGATTCGTACCTTTGGCCGCCCAGTCGCGTGACGAGCCGTTGCCATATTCGACGCCGGCGAAGATGACCAGCGGCACGCCTTCCTTCTTGTAGCGCATCGCGGCGTCGTAGATCGATTCCTCTTCTTTCGAGGGGTAATGGATGGTGTAGCCGCCCTCGCGGCCGTTCTCGCCCAGCATATGGTTGCGGATGCGGATATTGGCGAAGGTGCCGCGCATCATGACCTCGTGGTTGCCGCGGCGCGTGCCGTACTGGTTGAAATCGGCGACGCCGACGCCGTGGTCGGTGAGATACTTGCCGGCCGGCGAGGCCGCCTTGATCGAACCGGCCGGCGAAATGTGGTCGGTGGTGATCTTGTCGCCGAACAGGCCGAGCACACGCGCGCCCTTGATATCGCCGATCTTGCCGAAGCCTGACTTCATGCCGGCGAAATAGGGTGGGTTCTGCACATAGGTCGAATTGTCGTCCCAGGCATAGGTCTGGCCTTCCGGCGCCTTGACGTTCTGCCAGTACTTGTCGCCCTTGAAGACGTCGGCATATTTGCGGGCGAACAATTCGCGCGTGACGTTCTTCTCGATGAATTCCTGGATCTCGACCGAACTTGGCCAGATGTCTTTGAGATAGACCGGATTGCCGTCGCGATCGTCGCCGAGCGGCTCGGTGGTCAGATCCTTGGTCACGGTCCCGGCCAACGCGTGGGCGACGACCAGCGGCGGCGAGGCGAGATAGTTCGCCTGCACGTCGGGCGAGACGCGGCCTTCGAAATTGCGGTTGCCGGACAAGACTGCCGCAGCAATCAAGCCCTTGTCGTTGATGGTCCTGGAGATCGGCCCCGGCAACGGGCCGGAATTGCCGATGCAGGTGGTGCAGCCGAAGCCGACCAGGTTGAAGCCGATCTGGTCGAGCTCCTTCTGCAGGCCGGATTTCTCGAGATATTCGGCGACGACCTGGCTGCCCGGCGCCAGTGAGGTCTTGACCCACGGCTTCTGCTTTAGGCCGAGCCGGTTGGCGTTACGCGCCAACAGCCCGGCGCCGATCAGCACGCTCGGGTTCGAGGTGTTGGTGCAGGAGGTGATTGCGGCGATGACGACATCGCCATGGCCAAGATCGTAGTCCGTGCCCTCGACGGCATAGCGCTTGTCGATTTCGGCGGCCTTCTTGTATTCGGTCTCCATGGCCTTGGCGAAGCCGGCCGGAATGTCTTCAAGTGCGACCCGGCCTTCCGGACGCTTCGGGCCGGCCATCGACGGCACGACACTGCCGAGATCGAGCTCGAGCAGGTCGGTGAAGACTGGATCGGCCGAGCCGGGATCGCGCCACAAGCCTTGCGCCTTTGAATAAGCCTCGACCAGGGCGATGCGGCTTTCGTCGCGACCGGACATTGTGAGATAGCGGATGGTTTCGCTGTCGACCGGGAAGAAGCCGCAGGTGGCGCCATATTCCGGGGCCATGTTGCCGATGGTGGCGCGGTCGGCCAGCGTCATGTTGGACAGGCCCGGCCCGAAGAATTCGACGAACTTGCCGACGACGCCCTTCTTGCGCAGCATCTGGGTGACTGTGAGCACCAGGTCGGTAGCGGTGACGCCTTCCCTCAGCCTGCCGGTAAGGCGAAAGCCGATGACTTCGGGCAACAGCATGGAGACCGGCTGGCCGAGCATCGCCGCCTCGGCCTCGATGCCGCCGACGCCCCAGCCGAGCACGCCGAGGCCGTTGATCATGGTGGTGTGCGAATCGGTGCCGACGCAGGTGTCGGGATAGGCGGTGGTTTCGCCGTCTTCGCTGTTGGTCCACACCACCTGGCCGAGATATTCGAGATTGACCTGATGGCAGATACCGGTGCCGGGCGGCACGACGCGGAAATTACGGAACGCCTGCTGGCCCCATTTCAGGAATTTGTAGCGTTCCTCGTTGCGCTCATATTCAAGCTCGACATTGCGGGCGAAGGCCAGCGGCGTGCCGAATTCGTCGACGATGACCGAGTGGTCGATGACCAGATCGACCGGCACCAGCGGATTGATCTTTTGCGGATCGCCGCCGAGCGAGGCCATGGCGTCGCGCATGGCGGCAAGGTCGACCACGGCCGGAACGCCGGTGAAATCCTGCATCAGTACGCGAGCCGGGCGATAGGCGATCTCGACGCCGGCGGTGCCCCGGTCGGTCAGCCAGCCGGCGACCGCCTGGATGCTCTCCTTGGTAACGGAACGGCCGTCCTCGTTGCGCAGCAGGTTCTCCAGCAGCACCTTCATCGAATAGGGCAATTGGGCAATGCCGGTGAGGCCGTTCTTTTCGGCCTCGACAAGGTCATAGTAGATGTACTCGGTGCCGCCGGCGGTCAGCGTGCGGCGGCAATTGAAGCTGTCGAGTGATTTGGACACGTGCGATCCCTAACTGTCGGTTGCCGGGAGGGAACGGACGCCAGTGGGCATGCAAATCACGCGCAAAGGTGCGGGTACGGCCATTTCCGCTATCCGTTCCCAAGCGTCCGGGCCGTTCAAGGCGGCACGCGCGCTGGTTCGGCGCAAATTCGGTTCCCGTGCCGACCGCTGGCACGGATGATGCGGATATAGAGAATTTTCTGGAATAGTTCTAGACACGGAATCGCCATTTTTGCTGCGGCGCACCGAAGCCGCACCTGAACTTTCGGCGAAGGGGAACGGATGCGGCTGATCGCCGAAAATCTGGGCGGCGAACGCGGCGGCGAGACGGTATTTTCCGGCATCGAATTCGCGCTGGGGGCTGGTCAGGCGCTGGTCGTTTCCGGGCCGAACGGCGCCGGCAAATCGACGCTGCTCAGGATCATCGCCGGACTGTTGCCAGTGGCGGCAGGCCGTGTGCGGTTCGAAGGTGGTGGCGAGGACTTTCCGTCGGCCGCCTCGGCCTGTCACTATCTCGGCCACCTCAACGCGATGAAGACGGCGCTGAGCGTTACGGAAAACCTGTGCTTCTGGCGCGATTTTTCGGGCGCCGGTTCCGCGGGTGTTGAAGAGGCGCTGGAGACCGTCGGGCTGGGCAGCATCGGCCATCTGCCGTTCGGCTATCTCTCGACCGGCCAGCGCCGGCGTGCGGCGATTGCAAAACTGCTGGTCAGCCACCGGCCATTGTGGCTGCTGGATGAGCCGACGGCAGGACTGGACAAGGCTTCGGAGGAGAGATTCGGCGAATTGATGGGAAAGCACCTCGAGAGTGGGGGGATCGTGGTTGCGGCGACGCATCTGCCGCTGGGGATCGAGGGGGCACAAGGGCTGATGATGGGCGGGGCCGCTTGATGTTGGTGCTCTACGCGACGGAACTCCATCCTTTGCTTGGCCTTCACGCATGCATCGGGACCGCACCATAATGTGGTCGCTCTTCCTCCGCGACATCCGCCTGAGTATCCGCGCCGGCGGCGGGGCGTTGACCGGCGTGATTTTCTTTCTCGCCGTCATCGCGACCATCCCCTTCGGCGTCGGTCCCGACCTGAGGCTGCTGGCCCGCATCGGGCCAGCGATTCTCTGGATATCAGCCTTGCTGGCCTGCCTGCTCGGCCTCGACCGGCTGTTCCAGGCTGATCGGGAAGACGGCTCGCTCGATCTTCTGGTGCTTGGCAACGACCGGCACCTGCTGGCCCTGACCGTGCTGACGAAATGCCTGGCGCATTGGGCGGGAAGCGTGCTGCCGCTGGTCATAGCCGCTCCCCTGCTCGGCCTGTTCATGAACATGGAGCCGGCCGGCATCGGCGCCACGGCGCTGACGCTTCTGGTCGGCACGCCGGCGATCACCTTCATCGGTGCTGCCGGTGCCGCGGTGGCGGTGGCGCTGCCGCGCGGCGGGCTGCTGATCTCTGTGCTGGTGCTGCCGCTGACGATTCCCGTGCTGATCTTCGGCGTATCTGCAAGCTATGGCGCGGTGGCGGACCCCGATCCGTTCCTGCAGCCCTTCCTCATTCTTGCCGCGCTGACCTTGTTCCTTGCCGTGCTCGGGCCGGTGGCGGCGGCGCTGGCGCTGCGGCACGGTACGGATTGATGTGTTGGCTTCAGCTCATGCCTGCGGCGCGGCGAACAATTGCGGAGCCGGTGGCGCGGCGTTAAGAGAGGACATGTCGGAACAAGGCGAGACGGACCGGTTGGAAAGCGCCGCGGAGCGAAAAGCATGAGCGTACACGCGCTTTATGTCACCGCCGCCTATGCGATCACGGCCGTGGTGCTGGGCGGGCTGATCGGCTGGATTCTGCTCGACCAGCGCGGCCGCAAGCGAGAGCTCGCCGAGCTGGAGGCGTCTGGCGTGCGCCGGCGCTCCGATAAGGCAGCAAAATCATGAGCACGGAAACGCAAACACCGGCGCGCCGCCGCCTGATCGTGCTCGTGCCGCTGCTGGTCTTTCTCGGGCTGGCGGGATTGTTCCTGGCGCAGCTTTTGTCCGGGCGCGACGTTTCGGAAGTGCCGTCGGCGCTGATCGGCCTGCCGGCGCCGCAGACCAACCTGCCGGCGCTCGAGGGCACCAATTTACCGGGCCTCGATTCAAGACAGTTCGCCGGCAAGGTGACGCTGGTCAACGTCTTTGCGTCCTGGTGCGCGCCGTGCCGCGAAGAGCATCCGGTGCTGCTGGCGCTGTCGCAGGACAAGCGCTTCGTTATGGCGGCGCTGAACTACAAGGACCAGCCGGAAAACGCCCGTCGGTTCCTTGGCGATCTCGGCAATCCATTCCAGGCGATCGGCGTCGACCAGGCCGGGCGCACGGCGATCGACTGGGGTGTCTACGGCGTGCCGGAGACCTTCGTCATCGGCAAGGATGGCAAGATCGCCTACAAGCATGTAGGGCCGCTGACGCCGGACTCGGCGCGGACGCTGCTGTTGCCGGAGATCGAAAAGGCGCTGGCCGTGCCGGGCTGATGCGTCCGCTAGGCTTCGTCATCCTGGGGCGAAGCAAGGAGCGAAGCGACGCGGCGCAGACCCCAGAATCCATGCCGTGAGATCAGCCAACGAATGCAGCGGGGCAAAATAGTCGCCCGCTAGGTGATGCCGGACATAGATTTTGCACTGTTGCGGGTGCTCAAAAGTCACGGCATGGATCCTAGGGTCTGCGCTCCGCTTTGCGTCGCTACGCCCTAGGATGACGAAGGTGATGCTGCTCAGCCGTAGATCTGCTTGTGGACCTGGTAGAGCATTTCTGAGCGGTCGGCGCGCATGTCAGCGAGGTCGCGGCTGCTGAAGCTGTCGATTTCGGCGACGAGGCGGTTGTAATGCCGGCGCTTGGCGATGCTGGCGCGAGCGCGGCTCATGAGGCTGTCGATGATCATAGCGAGTTTCCTTTTGCGCCGCATTTCGCGGCCAGTTGTTCCTCCCTTGATCGATACGAAGCATGACATAGTTATGGTGCGTTGCAAAAATAAGATGTTGCAATGCACCATTGCGCTGGGCGCATAGCCGGTTAACGGGATGTGACCTGCCGTCCGCGCCAGCATTCGCTTCCATGATGCTTCTGACGCATCATCGATCTTGCCATATCGATCGCAGGCTGGCTTGATCGCGCCTTGCCAAGCGATTGCTACCGGGAGGAACCATGGCCAGCGAATTCTACGAAGTTCTCGATCCGCGCTTTTCGCGGCTGTTCAACGGCAATGCACAGGTCGACCGGCTGTTTACTGGCTGCCGATGGGCGGAAGGGCCCGCCTGGTTTGCGGCCGGGCGCTATGTGGTCTGGTCCGACATCCCGAACAATCGCATGCTGCGTTACGACGAGACCGACGGCAGCGTCAGCGTGTTCCGTCAGCCGTCCGGCAATTCCAACGGCAACACCGTCGACCGGCAAGGCCGGCTGGTCACTTGCGAGCATTCCGGCCGCCGCGTCAGCCGCACCGAGCATGACGGGTCGGTTGTCACCATCGCCGACAAATGGCGCGGCAAGCGGCTGAACTCGCCCAATGACGCCGTGGTCAAGTCCGACGGGTCGATCTGGTTCACCGATCCGAGCTACGGCATCGATACCGATTACGAGGGCGACAAGGCCGAAAGCGAGATCGGCGCCTGCCATGTCTACCGGGTCGATCCCGGCACCGGCGAGACCGAGGCGGTGATCACCGACATGGTCAGGCCCAACGGGCTCGCCTTCTCGCTCGACGAGAGCAAGCTCTATGTCGCCGATACCGGCCGCACGCATGGTGCGCAGAACCCGGCGCACATCCGGGTGTTCAATGTCGGCCAGGGCGGCAAGAAGGTCTCAGGCGAAAAGGTCTTTGCTGACTGCACCGCCGGCCTGTTCGACGGTTTCAGGCTGGATGCGGACGGCCGCATCTGGACCAGCGCCGCCGACGGCATCCACTGTTACGATCCAGACGGGACGCTGATCGGCAAGGTCAAGGTACCGGAAGTCGTCGCCAATTGCGTGTTCGGCGGCAACAAGTTGAACTGCCTCTACATCGCCGGCACGACCTCGCTCTACATGGTCCGGCTCATGGTCAATGGCGCCAAAACCTACTGAGCGGCCGCCAAGCATATGCAAGGGAGGGAACCATGCCATTCGTGAATATCCGCCTGGTCAAGGAGGTGATTGCCGATGACCCGGCCGCCAAAAAGGCCGCGATCGCCGCCCAGGTGACGGCGGCCATCACCGGCGTCACCGGCCTGACCAACAACGATGTCTGGGTGGTCTTCGAGGAAGTCGCTGCACGCGACTGGTTCGTCGGCGAGACCGACGTCGAGACGCGCAGGGGCAAGGGATAGTTCACGGCACAGATGGGCCGCAGCCCCTAGCGTCGTCATCCCAGGGCGGAGCAGCAGCGAAGCTCCGTCGCGCAGACCCTGGGATCCATGCCGTGACCTACCAGTAGAACAGCGGTGCGATTCTGTTGTGCAGCGCGCCGGTGTAATGTCCAACGTCAGGCCTCTGGCGGCCTTCCCGAAACGCTGCATCTCCGACGAATGTCACGGCATGGATCCTAGGGTCTGCGCCGCGTCGCTTCGCTCCTTGCTCCGCCCTAGGATGACGAAAGGGCGTTCACCGCGAGCGGATGAACTCCGCGAAGGCGGATAGGGCATCGCGCATTGTCTGCCTACTTGCCGGCTGCGACAAGATATCCTCCACCTCCGGCGGTCTCTTGCCGAGCAGCGCTATTTCGAGCGCTGCCTCCTCATAGAGCGCAAAAGACATTGTCCGCATGATCTCGGCCAGTGCGGCGCGGGCAAACAGCGAGCGCGGCGAGGCATGCACCAGCGTGGCCGGTTTGTCGACGGCTGCATCGCGCGACACCAGCCAGTCGAGCGCGTTCTTCAGGCCGCCTGGCACACCGTGGGCATATTCCGGGCAGGAGACGATGACGCCGTCAGCGCGGGTGACCACGTCGATCAGCGCCCCTGCTTGCGGCGGCGTCCGCTCGCCTTCGTCGTCGGGGTTGAAAATCGGCAGCCGGCCAAGCCCGTCATAGACGGCGACGTGACAGTCCGGCGGCGCGTTTCGCGCGAGTGCCGCGAGCAGGGCTGAATTGGTCGAGGCGGCGCGCAGGCTGCCGGAGATGGCGAGGATGTTGAGCAAAGGAATGGAGACCGGCTTGGGCGATTCGTTACCGGGCACGCTACCACATGGTTTCCCTGTATTCCTCGTCCAGCCAGCGGTCGGTCGCCTCGGCCGAATCGGCGAGCGCCAACTGGTCGCGCAGGATCTGGCCGAGCGTTGGCAGCGTCGCGCGGTCGTACCAGCTCTCCGGCTTCCACAGTTCGGAGCGCATGAAGGCCTTGGCGCAATGCATGTAGGCAGCCTTAACCGTCACCACGACGACGCTTTGCGGTGCCTTGCCGTCGACCGCCAGCCGCTCACGCAATGCCGCATCGACGGTGATGCGGGCATCGCCATTGACACGCAGCGTTTCGTTCATGCCGGGAATGAGGAAGAGCAGCCCGATCGAGGGATTGAGAAGGATGTTCTCCAGCGTGTCGAGCCGGTTGTTGCCGGGCCGGTCGGGGATGGCGATGGTCTTCTCGTCGAGCACTGTTACGAAGCCCGGCCTGTCGCCCTTCGGCGTCACATCGGCATTGCCGGCGCCGTCGGACGAGCCGATCAGCACGAAAGGGCTCTTGCCGATGAAGGAACGGCAGTGGCCATCCAGGGCCTTCAGCTCCTTGCGGATCGAGCCGTCGGTCGGACGAGGCGTCTTGTAGATCGTCCTCAACTCGTCGCGCGTGGCGATGAATTCCATGCTCCTCTCCTCTTATTCTGACGTAATTACGTTCTGACGTAATTGCGGACGGAACCGCTACACACTTTCCTGGAATTGCTCTATTTGCCGGCCTTCTCTTCCTTGCCGGCCTTGTCCTCGAGCGAATGGCGCAGGATCAACGGCATTTGGCTTAACGTGAAGACAAGGGTAATGGGAATCGTGCCCCAGACCTTGAAATAAAGCCAGGCTTCCTCAGAAAAGTTGCGCCACACAACCTCGTTCAGCGCAGCCAGAAAAAGGAAGAAGAGCCCCCATCGGAAAGTGAGCTTGCGCCAGCCTTCGGCATCGAGATTGAAGGCGGAATCAAAGACATAGCCCAACAGCGATCTGCCGAACGCCAACCCGCCAAGCAACGTGATGCCGAACAGGCTGTTGATAATTGTCGGCTTCATGAAAGCGAAGGTCTTGTCCTGCAGCCACAGCGCCAGCGCGCCAAACACAAACACCACGATGGCCGAGACCAACGGCATGATCGGCCAGCTGCGCGTCAAAATCCACGAAACGCTGAGCGATAGCGCCGTCGCCACCATGAAGAACGCCGTGGCAATCAGGATAGGCTCGCCGATATGGCCGAGGATCGGAAACTTCCCGACAAGCCACGCGCCGCGGATGGTGGTGAAAAAGAACACCAAGCCAGGCCCGAGTTCGAGCAGGAATTTCAAGCCCGGGTTCAACGCCTTGCGTCGCGGATCGGACGGGTCGCCTTCGAGGATGGGTGGGTTCATAGGGTCCTTCTTACGCATGATCCAATCCAAAAAGCCTGCAACTTTTCGGGATCATGCTCGTCAAGCCACTCCAGCGATCGCCCTGGCGAATTCGCTTGCGGAAAAGGGTTCGAGGTCGTCGACCTGTTCGCCGACGCCGATGAAATAGACCGGCAATTTGTGCTTTGCCGCGATCGCCACCAGAATACCGCCGCGCGCCGTGCCGTCCAGCTTGGTCATCACCAGGCCGTTGACGCCGGCGACATTGCGGAAGATCTCGACCTGGTTGAGAGCATTCTGGCCGGTGGTGGCATCGACCGTCTGCAGCACGGTGTGCGGCGCTTCCGGATCGAGCTTGCCCAGCACGCGGACGATCTTTTCCAGTTCCGCCATCAGTTCGGTCTTGTTCTGCAGCCGCCCGGCGGTGTCGATGATCAGCACGTCGGAGCCGGCCTCCTTCGCGCGCTCGAATGCGTCGTAGGCGAGGCCAGCGGCATCGGCGCCGAGCTTCGAGGCAATGACCGGCGAGTTGGTACGCTCGCCCCAGATCTTCAACTGCTCGATCGCGGCTGCGCGGAAAGTGTCGCCGGCGGCGAGCATCACCGAGAGGCCGCCATCGGTGAGCTTTGCCGCCAGCTTGCCGATGGTCGTTGTTTTTCCCGTTCCGTTGACGCCGACGACCAGGATGACATGCGGCTTGTGGCTGAGGTCGAGCTCCAGCGGCATGGCTACGTGGGTCAGCACCTTTTCCACTTCGGCCGCCATGATGGTGCGGACTTCGGTGTCGGAGACGTCCTTGCCGTAGCGGCTGGCGGAGAGCGCGTCGGTTACGCGCAAAGCCGTCTCCATGCCGAGATCGGCGCGGATCAGCACATCCTCGAGGTCCTGCAGTGTGTCCTCGTCGAGCTTGCGCTTGGTGAAGACGCCGGCGATGTTGCCCGACAACTCCCGGGAAGAGCGGGCAAGCCCGTCTCGCATGCGCTGGAACCAGGAACGCCTCGGCGCCGGTTCGGGCGCCTTCTGCGGCTCGGCTTTCTGCTCGACCTTCTTGGTTACGGTGACTTTGCCGGGGGCGGGCTTTGGCTCTGGCGATGGTTGCGGAACGGCTTCTGGCTCGGGTGCGATCTGGGCGAGGACCGGCTTCGCCTCGACCGGCGCGGGCTGGCGGATCGGAGGCGGGATTTCGGCCGGTGGCGCTTCGGGCGCTGCGGGTGCTGGTGGCGTGACTTCGGCCGCGGGTGCCGCGTCTTGCAGAGGTTGGCGCTGCCCCTCTCCCCGTAAGAGACGGGGAGAGGGGGGCGTCAGCGTCGGAGCTTTTTCCTCGCCACTTTCAAAAGGAGGCTCGGCCTGCCGATCAGCCCCTTTCTCCCCGTCACTATACGGGGAGAAGGTGCCGGCAGGCGGATGAGGGGCAGCGCCAGCTTCCGCGGACGGAGGCTCGGGCTGAACGATCTCCGGCTGCTCCGGCTCAGGAACTGGCTCGGGAGCGACGGGTCCGGCTCGGATCTCCTCCGGTTCCTCAGCAGGCGTTTGCGGCTCCGGCTGGATGTCTGGCTCGGGTGGAATGGTCGGCGGTGGTTCGGGCTTCGGCTCTTCCGCGGGCGCCGGTTGCGGTGCCGGAGGCAACTCTGGTTCGGCTGGCGGCGGAGCTGCGGCCTCGGCCTCGGGCCGCGGCTCTTCGCGTTTCAAAAACTCCGGGACGGCCTGCTCGGCGGCCGGCTTCAGCGCTTCCAGTTCATCCCATTTGATCGGCGGCAGCGGTGCGGCCTCGTCGGGCCGCTCCTCGACGACTTCCTTCTTGCCGAACGAGAATATCTTCTTGAAAAACCCAGCCATGTCTTGCGCTCTCAGGCGGCGCGGGCGGCAAGCGGCGCGGCGATCAGTCTGACACCGTCATGGCCTGCGATATCAGCCTCGACGATGTCGCCCGGAGCGCCGGCAGAGACCGCGGCCAGCGTAAACCCTTCGGTGCGGCCGAGCCCGTCGCGCTCGACCAGGATCGACTGGCGTGTGCCGGCAAGTGCCGAAAGGTGACGGCGATAGGCGGCCTCGCCGGCGGCGCGCAGGCGTGCCGCGCGTTGCTTGACGACGTCGCGGCGAAGCTGCGGCATGCGCGCGGCGGGTGTGCCCTGGCGCGGCGAAAACGGGAAGACGTGGATATGCGTCAGGCCGCATTCCTCGACGATCTCCAGCGAGTTTTCGAACATGGCGTCCGTCTCGGTCGGGAAGCCGGCGATGATGTCGGCGCCGAAAACGATGCCGGGGCGCAGTTTGCGCACATCCTCGCAAAAGCGGATCGACTGGTCGCGGCTGTGCCGGCGCTTCATCCGCTTCAGGATCATGTCGTCACCCGATTGCAGCGACAGATGCAGATGCGGCATCAGCCTCGGCTCGGTGGCGATGGCGTCCAGCAGATCGTCGTCGGCCTCGATCGAATCGATGGAGGAAAGCCGCAGGCGTTTGACGTCGGGCACCTGCTTCAGGATGGTCTTGACCAATTTGCCGAGCTTCGGGGCGCCCGGCAGATCGGCGCCAAAACTGGTCATGTCGACGCCCGTCAGCACGATCTCGGCATAACCGTTGCCGACGAGTCTCTTGACCTGCTCGACCACGGCGCCCATCGGCACCGAGCGCGAATTGCCACGACCGTAAGGAATGATGCAGAAGGTGCAGCGGTGGTCGCAGCCGTTCTGCACCTGGACGAAAGCGCGCGCGCGGCCTTCGATGGCGTCGACCATGTGGGCGGCCGTCTCGCGCACCGAAAAGATATCGTTGACGCGCGCCTTTTCGGTGTCGTTGACGCCGAAATCCGGCAGCGCGCGATAGGAATGCGCCCTGAGCTTTTCCTCGTTGCCGAGGACGAGATCGACCTCGTCCATGGCGACGAAATCCTGCGGGCCGGTCTGCGCAGCGCAGCCGGTGACGATGATGCGGGCAGCCGGGTTCTCACGACGGGCTTTTCTGATCGACTGCTTGGCCTGGCGCACCGCCTCGCCGGTGACGGCGCAGGTGTTGAAGATGATGGCGCCGCCTTCGAGGCTACCGAGGCCGGCACCTTCGGCTTCACGCCGCATCACCTCGGATTCATAGGTGTTCAGCCGGCAGCCGAAGGTGACGACCTCGATACCCTTGTTGCCAGGAGCAGCCATCAGGCGGCACTTTCGGTGTCGCGCGCCCACGCCCCGGTCGACGGATCGAAGCTGCCGGAAAATTCCCATTCGGCGGCACCGGTGAGGATGACGTGGTCGTCGTCGCGCCACAAAACATGCAGCGAGCCGCCGCCGGGCGTCATCAGCGTCACGCTGCGGCCGGTACGCCTTGTGCGGGCCGCAGCTACCACGGCAGCGCACGCGGCCGAGCCGCAGGCCTTGGTCAGGCCGGCGCCGCGCTCCCAGGTGCGGATTGCCATGGTCTCCGGCGAAGTCACCTGCGCGATGGTGATGTTGGCGCGCTCGGGGAAGATCGGGTGGTTTTCGAGCAGCGGGCCGAAGCGCTCGAGTTCGTACGACCAGACGTCGCGGTCGACCCAGAAGATGGCGTGCGGATTGCCCATCGAGACGACCGACGGCGAATGCAGCACCGGGGAATCGATAGGGCCGATCTGCAGCTCGATCATGCGGGTGTCGCGAAACTCCTCGGCCAGCGGGATGTCCTGCCAGCCAAAGCGCGGCGTGCCCATGTCGACTGAGATCGTTCCGTCTGCATGTTCCTCGGCATTGAGGATGCCGGCGACTGTTTCAAAGGCAAATGTCTTCTGGCCGGTCTCGGCGGCGAGCGCCTGGACCACACAGCGCATGCCGTTGCCGCAGGCTTGCGCGCTGGTTCCGTCGGAATTCAAGATGTCGATGAAAAAGGCGGTGCCCGGCGTCCTGGGGTCGTGGATCGCCATGATCTGGTCGAACCTGGTCGCCGCATCGGCATTAAGCACGATGGCTGCCGCAGGCGTCACGCGATCGGCACGGCCGCGCATATCGGCAACGATGATCTCGTTGCCGATGCCGTTCATCTTCGCGAAAGGGGCCGCGCTTGCCATCGATCGAAAGGTCTCTTGCCGGTTTGGCGCCTATATGGCGGATAGCGGCAGAAATTACCAGCGCGGCGTGATTTTCAAGTCACCGCGAAGACGCCAAGCACGATCAGCAGGAAGATGATCAGCACGATGCCGATGAGGATGCGCGCGCCGGTGGCGGCGGCTCCGGCCAGTACCGGCATGCCGAGCAGGCTCGCCGCGGCCGCGATAATCAAAAGAATGATGATCCACCTGATCATGAGAGACACCTCACAGCCGACAGGTTTGAACACCTACAAACGTCTATGTGATGCCTTAGGTTCCGCCGCGCTAAACCTCCGGCACGTCCCAGACTTCGCCCGGCCGCAAGGCGCGAAAACGTTGCCGCGGCAGGCCGGCGGCATCGAGCGCTTCGCCGAGCTTTCTGGGCGGCTCGTCGATCGGCTCGTTGGTGAGCCGGAACGTGCCCCAGTGACAGCCGGCCGCATAGGAAGCGTTGCACAACAGCATGCCGTGCACCGCCTCTTCCGGATCCTGGTGATGCGGCGCCATGAACCAGCGCGGCTCGTAGGCGCCGATCGGCAGGATGGCGAGGCGGAAGCCGCCGTGCTTTTGCGCCATCAGCCGGTAGTTGATGCCGCCGTGGAAGCCGGTATCGCCGGCGAAATAGATCTTTGCGCCGGGTGTCTCGACGACGAAACCTGCCCACAGCGCCATGCGCCGGTCGCGGGTACCGCGGGCAGACCAGTGGTGCACCGGCTCGACATGGACAGCGACGCCATTGCCGATATCGACCCGGTCGCCCCAGTCATGCGCGGAAAGCCGCACACGGGGCACGGCAGCGCCGATGATTGTGTCGTTGCCCAGCGGCGTCAGCAGCAGCGGGTCGTGTCTAGTCTTCAGGCGCTTCAGCGTGGCGAGGTCGAGATGGTCGTAATGGTTGTGGCTGACCAGCACGAGGTCGATCGGCGGCAAATGCGAAAAGGCGATGCCCGGCGGATTGACGCGTTTCGGACCGGCGAAGGAGAGCGGCGAGACGCGTCGCGACCAGACTGGGTCGGTCAGGATGTTCAGGCCGGCTGTCTGGACGAGCAGCGAGGAATGACCGACCATGGTGAGGCGCAGCGCAGAACCATCGAGGCGCTCGACCGGTCTTGCCGGTGGAAACGGGCTCGGATCCGCCGCCGGCCATTTCGAGCGCTCGCGGCTCAACTGCCATTTCAACAGATCGGCAAAGCGACCCGGCGGCCGTCCGTCGGGATTGAAGAACAAGGTGCCGTCGAAATGATCGCTGGGCGGCCCGCTGTAATAGCGGTTGGCGGCTCTCTTTCTCGCGGCCAAGAAATCGGCTCCTGCAGTTTGCTGATCGCCAAGAGATAATGCCGGAGCCGGCCCGCACAAGCATTTGAGGTGAGCGCCAGGGATCTGGCGCCAGCGCGCCGTATCGCATCAACCGGAGGTGCCGGCCAAACGGCCGAGGCGTAACGCAATTCAGGCAATGTGCATTTTGCGACAAATTTACAACATTAGCGGCGCAAACCGTATTTTAACCATATCGGGTTGAAATTTCGCCACCTTCTCCATCTTGGTGAGGGGGACATTGCGCGGACGGCATCCCCAGCCGGATCCGACGGAGGTTGAAGAATGAAATTTTCGAAAACCGGCCTGCTGGCCGTATCGTTGGCCGCGCTCGTTGCGAGCGGCTGTTCAACCTCACGGTTCACATCAATGGACGAGCAGCAGCCGGCGCCGCTGGAAGCTGCGCCCGCCGGCAAGGTGACCGCAAACCAGCTGCCGCCGCCGGCGACACCCGGCCGGGCCGATCCGTCGAAGTTCCCGACCGCGCCGCAGAACACCCAGGTCGCCTCGCTGCCGCCCGACGGGACGGCGCCGGCCGGTGCGGCCGACCTCACCGCGTCCAGCGTCGCCGGTGTGTGGAAGGCAAGCGTATCCGGCCAGAGCTGTCAGGTGGCGACGCCGCAGACCAAATTCGGGTCGGGCTACCGCGCCGGACCGCTGCATTGCCCGGCGCCGCTCGACGGCATCAAATCCTGGAACGTCGCCGGCAAACAGCTGACGCTCTTTGACGAGAACGGCGGCACGCTGGCACGGCTTTATTCCTCGGGCGGCGAGAAATTCGACGGCCAGACTTCCAACGGCCTGCCGATCTCGCTTACAAGGTAAGAGAACGGCCCCCATTGTTACGCAATTCCGGACAGAAAACCGCTACACACTTTTCTTGGGATTGCTCCGGAACGACGTGACCGATGCATCTGCGTGACGGCCTCCAGACCCATGCGACCGTCAAGCAGCGCTACGACCATCTGGTCGAGACGGGCGCCATCGGGTGCGATCCGGCGCAGGAGCGGATCGCCGCTGCGCTCGACCGGCTGATCGAAGAGATATCGGCAAAGCGGCTGGCGCAGAAATCAAGCGCGCTGGGGTGGTTGTTCGCCCGCAAGCGCGAGGTGCACGAGGCGGTCAAGGGCCTCTACATCCATGGCGGCGTCGGCCGCGGCAAGACCATGCTGATGGACATGTTCTTCGAGCTGCTCCCGGCGAGGCGCAAGCGCCGGGTGCATTTCAACGACTTCATGGCCGACGTGCAGGACCGCATCCAGAAGCACCGGCAGGCTCGCAAGAACGGCACGGCCAAGGAGGACGACCCGATCCCGCCGGTGGCGCGCGCGCTGGCCGAGGAAGCCTGGGTGCTATGCTTCGACGAGTTCTCCGTCACCGACATCGCCGATGCGATGATCCTGTCCAGGTTGTTTTCGGCGTTGTTTGCCAATGGCGTGGTGCTGGTCGCCACTTCCAATGTCGCGCCGCAGGATCTTTACCGCGACGGCCTGAACCGTCAGTTGTTCTTGCCGTTTGTCGCTATCCTGGAGCGCCACGCGCAGGTGCTGGCGCTTGACGCCGACAAGGATTACCGCCTCGACAAGCTCAGCCGCATGCCGGTCTACATCACCCCGGCCGATGCCGCCGCCGACCATGCGCTCGACGACGCGTGGGCGGTGATGACGCATGGCAGGCCGACGGCCGAGACGATGCTGACGGTGAAGGGCCGGCACGTCGTGGTGCCGCGTGCTGCCGGCGAGGCGGCGCGGTTTTCGTTCGCCGATCTCTGCGAGAGGCCGCTCGGCGCCCGCGACTATCTTGCCATTGCCAGCCGGTTCTCGACCATCTTCATCGACCATGTGCCGGAGCTCGGCGAAGGCAAGCGCAACGAAGCCAAGCGCTTCATCCTGCTGGTCGATACGCTCTACGATCATCATGTACGGCTGGTGATGAGCGCGGCGGCACCGCCGGCGCAGCTCTATACGGCCAAGCGCGGCAACGAAGTCTTAGAGTTCGAGCGCACCGCATCGCGGCTGATCGAGATGCAGAGCCACGACTGGCTGGAGGACTGGGCGGAGAGGCAGACGGCGCAGGGATCATCGGCGGAGGCACGGCAGGCTCAGGGCTAGAGGCCAAGACTCTGCCGCGGCGATGCAGATCGCGCTGAAGAAAGGTCGCAGATGACAGATGGGAATGAATCATGCCACTAATCATTCCAGGCGTGGTTGGCACGTCAGGAGCGGATGGGAATGGCTCGGCTTCTAGATTTGAAGAGATTTTTCAGCAGCGAGCAGCCCAAATCGGGAGCTTCCAACCACACATACAGGAGATCGATTTACATCGAAGAACTTGGTGAGCCCGACCATGTCTTCCCTGGTAACGGGCCGGAAGCCATTGAAGTTCTTGCGTTTGGTCGAGACTTCTCGCTCATCGATCCTGCGGGCGACGGTTTTGTGTGTCTGACCAACGGCATGAGCGATCGCCGCATGACGGTGCCTTCAAACGCAGGCGAGGACGCGAAGCGGCGAGCTGAGTTGATGTGGTACGTTCGCAAGCCTGAACCAAATATCATCAAAAACCTACGCTGGCTGGCGGAGTATCCCTTCATTGACGATACCTGGTTAGGCTTTGGCCACCGTATTCCAATGTCTTGGCCGCCCGTCCCAAGATCGGAGTTCAGAACTTTCCTGTTCTTGACCCCCATCATCGCGCCGGACCAACGTATTGCGGATGCGCTCAACATCGAAAACGATGAAGTCGCAATCCTGTCCGTCCATTTGATCTCCGGCATTGAGTATGACTTCATCAAGACGGCCGGGCTGGACGCGTTTCTCGACGTCCTCGACGAGCACGATTATCCCCCAATCTTCAACCCAGAACGGAAGTCCTACGTCTAGGACGCATGACAGCTTCGAGCCGGAAGCCGGCATTTGGCGCTTCCGCTCAGTTTACGGGTCCGGACCCCTAGTTCGCTCACCTTGTCCGAGTGCGCCGGTGGATGACGGCTGCGCATTGGCCAACAACGATGCCGTCGGCGAGGGCCACGACCATGAAATGACCGGGCGCCGCGAGATAGGCGGAAAGCCGATCCGGCCTGACCGGCTCGTCGAAGACTTCGTCGGCAACCCGCATCACAAGGGCGTCATCGCCCGGAAATAGCCTTCTGATTTCCAGTGCCATTGTGTAGAATTCCTCTAGCTGGCTTCAGAAGTTTGACGTTTACGTAAGTCCCATTGTTTCTAACCGATTGAAATTATTCACTCCAAAATAATCGTTTGAATTTTTGTGCGGCCAAGGCTATTGCGTGCGGCGAATTTCGCGGTTCCGCAGCATCCCGGCCTCTTCCTCCGACGCCGTCATCAAATCGTTAAGATTTGGGCGCCGTCATAGTCAAAGGGAAAACATCCTGACATGGCACGCAACAAGATAGCGCTCATCGGCTCGGGCATGATCGGCGGCACCCTCGCCCACATGGTCGGCCTCAAGGATCTCGGCGACGTCGTGCTGTTCGATATCGCCGAAGGCATCCCACAAGGCAAGGGGCTGGACATCGCGCAGTCGTCGCCGGTCGATGGGTTCGACTCCAGGCTGACCGGCGTCAACGACTATGCCGGCATCGAGGGCGCCGACGTCTGCATCGTAACCGCCGGCGTGCCGCGCAAGCCCGGCATGAGCCGCGACGATCTTCTGGGCATCAACCTGAAGGTGATGGAGCAGGTCGGCGCCGGCCTCAAGAAATACGCGCCGAAAGCCTTCGTCATCTGCATCACCAATCCGCTCGACGCCATGGTCTGGGCGCTGCAGAAGTTTTCCGGCCTGCCGAAGAGCCATGTCGTCGGCATGGCCGGCGTGCTCGACAGTTCGCGCTTCCGTTATTTCCTGGCCGAGGAATTCAAGGTCTCGGTCGAGGACGTCACTGCCTTCGTGCTCGGCGGCCACGGCGATTCCATGGTGCCGATGATCCGCTATTCGACGGTTGCCGGCATCCCGCTGCCCGACCTCATCAAGATGGGCTGGACCTCGAAGGAGCGGCTCGACCAGATCGTGCAGCGTACCCGCGACGGCGGCGCCGAGATCGTCGGCCTGCTCAAGACGGGCTCTGCCTTCTACGCGCCGGCCGCCTCGGCCATCGCCATGGCCGAAGCCTATCTCAAGGACAAGAAGCGGGTGCTGCCCTGTGCGGCGTATCTTTCGGGCCAATATGGCGTCAAGAACACCTATGTCGGCGTTCCCGTGGTAATCGGCGCCGGCGGCGTCGAGCGGATCATCGAGATCGAGCTCTCGAAAAGCGAGCAGAAGATGTTCGACAGTTCGGTCGCGGCGGTGCAGGGCCTCTGCGACGCCTGCGTCAAGATCGCTCCGCATCTCGCGGCCAAGTAAGCCGGCAACCAAGCCCGCCAAGCAAGCTGGAGACATAGCGCATGAACATCCATGAATATCAGGGCAAGGCGCTGCTGAAAGGTTTTGGCGCACCCGTGGCCGAGGGCGTGCCGGTGTTCAAGGCGAACGAGGCGGAAGCCGCCGCCAAGGCGCTGCCCGGCCCGCTCTATGTGGTCAAGAGCCAGATCCATGCCGGCGGCCGCGGCAAGGGCAAGTTCAAGGAGCTCGGCCTCGATGCCAAGGGCGGCGTCAGGCTGGCGAAGTCGGTGGCCGAGGTCGTCGCCAACGCCAAGGAGATGCTCGGCCATACGCTGGTCACCAAGCAGACCGGCCCGGCCGGCAAGCAGGTCAACCGGCTCTATATCGAGGACGGCGCCGACATCGAGCGCGAACTCTATCTGTCGATCCTGGTCGACCGTTCGGTCGGGCGCGTCGCCTTCGTCGTCTCGACCGAGGGCGGCATGGACATCGAGGCGGTCGCCCACGACACGCCGGAAAAGATCATTACCGTCGCCATCGACCCGGAAAAGGGCGTGACGGCCGACGATGTGAAGAAGCTCAACGCCGCACTGAGGCTCGACGGCGACGCCGCCAAGGATGGCGCGACCCTGTTTCCGATCCTCTACAAGGCGTTTGTCGAGAAGGACATGAGCCTGCTCGAGGTCAACCCGTTGATCGTCATGAAGAGCGGCCGGCTGCGCGTGCTCGACGCAAAAGTGTCGTTCGACAACAACGCGCTGTTCCGTCATCCGGACGTGCTCGAATTGCGCGACACCACCGAAGAGGACGAGAAGGAGATCGAGGCGTCGAAATACGACCTCGCCTACGTCGCGCTCGACGGCAATATCGGCTGCATGGTCAACGGCGCCGGCCTCGCCATGGCAACGATGGACATCATCAAGCTTTATGGCGCCGAGCCCGCCAACTTCCTCGATGTCGGCGGCGGCGCGTCGAAAGAGAAGGTGACGGCGGCGTTCAAGATCATCACCAAGGATCCGGCGGTCAAAGGCATCCTGATCAACATCTTCGGGGGCATCATGAAGTGCGACATCATCGCCGAGGGTGTCATCGCCGCGGTCAAGGAGGTTGGCCTGCAGGTGCCGCTGGTGGTGCGGCTGGAAGGCACCAATGCCGAGCTCGGCAAGAAGATCATCAACGACAGCGGGCTGAACGTGGTGTCGGCCGATGACCTCGATGACGCAGCCAAGAAGATTGTCGCGGCGGTGAAGGGCTGAGCCTGTGCCTCCCCGCAAGATCAATCTCGTCGAGGCGGCGGACGCGAAGATCGCCAAGGTGTTCGATCCGCACATTGCCGGCGACGTGAATGACAGCCAGGTCAAGATCGCCAAGTTCGGCGATGTCTTCGACTGGCACGCGCATGACAACGAGGACGAGGCCTTCCTGGTGCTGCGCGGCCGCATCGCCATCGATTTCCGCGACGGCACGGTGGAGCTTGGCAGCGGCGATTTCATCGTCGTGCCGCGCGCCGTCGAGCACCGGCCACGCTCGCGGAGCGAAGAACCTGTCGTGCTGATGTTCGAGCCGGCGACGACGCTCAACACCGGCAATGCCAAGAGCGACCTCACCGTCACCGAGCTGAAGCGGCTCTGACCATGAACGCGGCACCGTTCTCCTCCCTCTCAGCCGATCACCAGCGCCTGCAGGCGCTGGTCGGTGCCTGGCGTGGCGAGGAGGAGATTTCGGGCACTCAGTGGGCCGACCCCGGCACGGCGGCTTCGGAAGTGCTGGCCGAGGCGCAATTCGGCGGCCTGTTCGTGGTGCAGCGCTATCGCCAGCGCCGCGACGGCACGGTTTCGTTCGGCTCGCACAATGTGTTCGGCTTCGATCAGCAGAACAGCCTCGTCACCATGCATCAGTTCGACTCGATGGGGCTCGTGCCGGCATCGCCCGCCACCGGCGCTTGGAACGGCAGCGAATTGGTTCTGGATCGGTTGTCGCCGCGTGGCGCGGCGCGCGTGACGTATATTTTTGACGATGCCGACACCTACCTCATGCGACTGCATTTCAAACCTGCCGGCAGCGATAGCTGGCAAGACATGGTGAGCGGCGTCTACCGGCGCGTCTCGCCTTCCTCGATCAACGGTTTTTAGAAAAGGGCTCCGATGTCCATTCTCGTCGACAAGAACACCAAGGTGCTGGTGCAGGGCCTGACCGGCAAGACCGGGACGTTCCACACCGAACAGGCGCTGGCCTATCACGGCACCAAAATGGTCGGCGGCATCCACCCCAAGAAGGGCGGCGAGACCTGGACCGGCGCCAAGGGCGAGGCACTGCCGATCTTCGGCACCGTAGCCGAAGGTAAGGCCAAGACCGGCGCCAATGCCTCCGTCCTCTACGTGCCGCCGGCGGGTGCTGCCGAAGCGATTCTGGAAGCGATCGAGGCCGAGATCCCGCTGATCGTCTGCATCACCGAGGGCATACCGGTGATGGACATGATCAAGGTCAAGGCAAGGCTCGACCGCTCGAAATCGCGGCTGATCGGGCCGAACTGCCCCGGCGTGCTGACCCCCGACCAATGCAAGATCGGCATCATGCCCGGCAACATCTTCCGCAAGGGCTCGGTCGGCGTTGTTTCGCGCTCGGGAACGCTTACCTATGAGGCGGTATTCCAGACCACCAATGTCGGCCTCGGCCAGACCACCGCCGTCGGCATCGGCGGCGATCCGGTCAAAGGCACGGAGTTCATCGACGTGCTGGAGATGTTCCTCGCCGACGACGAGACCAAGTCGATCATCATGATCGGCGAGATCGGCGGCTCGGCCGAGGAAGACGCCGCGCAGTTCCTCAAGGACGAGGCAAAGCGCGGCCGCAGCAAGCCGATGGCCGGCTTCATCGCCGGGCGCACCGCGCCGGCGGGCCGCACCATGGGCCATGCGGGCGCGGTCATCTCCGGCGGCAAGGGCGGCGCGGAAGACAAGATCGCGGCGATGGAATCGGCCGGCATCAAGGTGTCGCCGTCGCCGGCCCGGCTGGGTACGACCCTGGTCGAGGCGATCAAAGGTTAGGGGAGTAAGGGAGTACGGGAATAGGGGAGTAGGGAACAAGACGAGGGCATTTGCCCTACTCCCTTACTCCCCTATTCCCTTACTCCCCTCCAACAAAGGAGACGAAGCAAAGGCTTCGACAGTGACATGGCAAGACAAGATCAGGCCAACGACCAGTTTTCGCTTACCTCTTTCCTCTATGGCGGCAATGCCGATTATATCGACGCGCTCTATGCCGCCTATGAGGACGATCCCGCGTCGGTCGATCCCGAATGGCAGGACTTCTTTGCGGCGCTGAAGGACGACGCCGGCGACGTGCGCAAGAATGCCAAGGGCGCGTCTTGGGCCAAGCCCTCCTGGCCGATGCAGGCCAATGGCGAGCTGGTCTCGGCGCTGGACGGCAATTGGGGCCTGGTCGAAAAGCACATCGAAAAGAAGGTCAAGGACAGGGCGGTCGGCAACGGCGCAGCGCTCTCCGACGCCGACGTACATCAGGCGACGCGCGATTCCGTCCGCGCCATCATGATGATCCGCGCCTTTCGCATGCGCGGCCACCTGCACGCCAATCTCGATCCGCTCGGCATTGCCAAGCCGCTCGAGGATTATAACGAGCTGTCGCCGGAGAATTACGGCTTCACCGAAGCCGACTACGACCGGCCGATCTTCCTCGACAATGTGCTCGGGCTGGAATTCGGCACCATCCGGCAGATGCTCGATATCCTGACCCGGACCTATTGCTCGACGCTCGGCGTCGAATTCATGCATATTTCCGATCCCGAGGAGAAGGCCTGGATCCAGGCGCGCATCGAGGGCACCGACAAGGAGATCTCCTTCACTGCAGCCGGCAAGAAGGCGATCCTGCAGAAGCTGGTCGAGGCGGAAGGCTTCGAGCAGTTCATCGACGTCAAGTACAAGGGCACCAAGCGCTTCGGCCTCGATGGCGGCGAGTCGCTGATCCCGGCGCTGGAGCAGATCATCAAGCGCGGCGGCCAGCTCGGCATGAAGGAGATCGTGCTCGGCATGGCGCATCGCGGCCGGCTGAACGTGCTGTCGCAGGTGATGGCCAAGCCGCACCGTGCCATTTTCCATGAGTTCAAGGGCGGCTCGGCCGCGCCCGACGAGGTCGAAGGCTCGGGCGACGTGAAGTACCATCTCGGTGCCTCGTCGGATCGCGAGTTCGACGGCAACAAGGTGCATCTGTCGCTGACTGCCAATCCCTCGCATCTGGAAATCGTCGACCCGGTGGTGATGGGCAAGGCGCGCGCCAAGCAGGACTATCTGTTCGGTCGCAGCCGCGAGGAGATCGTTCCGCTGGAAGAGCGCGCCAAGGTGCTGCCGCTGCTGTTGCATGGCGACGCCGCCTTTGCCGGCCAGGGCGTGATTGCCGAAATCCTCGGCCTGTCGGGCCTGCGCGGCCACCGCGTCGCCGGCACGCTGCATTTCATCATCAACAACCAGATCGGCTTCACCACCAACCCGCGCTTTTCGCGCTCGTCGCCCTATCCGTCCGATGTGGCCAAGATGATCGAGGCGCCTATCTTTCACGTCAATGGCGACGATCCGGAAGCTGTGGTCCATGCGACCAAGGTGGCGATCGAATTCCGCATGAAGTTCCACAAGCCTGTCGTGGTGGACATGTTCTGTTACCGCCGCTTCGGCCACAATGAGGGCGACGAGCCCGCCTTCACCCAGCCGATCATGTATCGCAAGATCCGCAACCAGAAGACGACGGTGCAGATCTATGCCGACCGGCTGATTTCCGAAAGCCACATCACCCAGGTCGAGTTCGAAAAGATGAAGGCCGATTGGCGGGCGCATCTCGAGCAGGAATTCGAGGTCGGCCAGCATTACAAGCCGAACAAGGCGGATTGGCTGGACGGCGCGTGGTCCGGCCTGCGCTCGGCCGACAACCAGGACGAACAGCGGCGCGGCAAGACCGCCGTGCCGGTCAAGACGCTGAAGGAGATCGGCAAGAAACTGACCGAGGTGCCGAAGGATTTCGAGGCGCACAGGACGATCATCCGCTTCCTCGACAACCGCCGCCAGGCGATCGAGTCCGGTGAAGGCATCGATTGGTCGACGGCCGAGGCACTGGCCTTCGGCGGCATCCTGCTCGACGGCAATCCGATCCGGCTGTCCGGACAGGATTCGGAGCGCGGCACCTTCTCGCAGCGCCATTCCGTGCTCTATGACCAGCGCGACGAGACACGCTACATCCCGCTCAACAATCTGTCCGCGGCGCAGGCCGGTTTCGAGGTCATCAACTCGATGCTGTCGGAAGAGGCCGTGCTCGGCTTCGAATATGGCTACTCGCTGGCCGAGCCGAAGGCGCTGACGCTCTGGGAAGCGCAGTTCGGCGACTTCGCCAACGGAGCCCAGGTGGTGTTCGACCAGTTCATCTCGTCGGGCGAGCGCAAATGGCTCAGAATGTCGGGCCTCGTCTGCCTGCTGCCGCACGGCTACGAAGGCCAGGGGCCTGAGCATTCGTCGGCCCGGCTCGAGCGCTTCCTGCAGCTTTGCGCCGAAGACAACATGCAGGTCGCCAACGTCACGACGCCGGCCAACTACTTCCACATCTTGCGCCGGCAATTGAAGCGGGACTTCCGCAAGCCGCTGATCCTGATGACGCCGAAGTCGCTACTGCGCCATAGGCGGGCGGTGTCGACGCTGCCGGAAATGTCGGGCGAAAGCGCCTTTCACCGGCTGTTGTGGGACGACGCCCAGCTGCTGTCGGGCCAGGCCATCAAGCTCACCAAGGATTCGAAGATCCGCCGTGTCGTGCTCTGTTCGGGCAAGGTCTATTACGACCTCTACGAGGAGCGCGAGAAGCGCGGCATCAACGACATCTATTTGCTGCGTGTCGAGCAGCTCTATCCGTTCCCGGCCAAGGCGCTGATCACCGAACTGTCGCGCTTCCGCAATGCCGAGATGGTGTGGTGCCAGGAGGAGCCCAAGAACATGGGCGCCTGGTCGTTCATCGATCCGTATCTCGAATGGGTGCTGGCGCATATCGACGCCAAGCATCAGCGGGTGCGCTATACCGGCCGGCCGGCCGCCGCCTCGCCGGCGACCGGATTGATGTCGAAGCATCTCGCCCAGCTTGCCGCCTTGCTCGACGACGCGCTTGGTGAATAGAACAGAACCGAAAGAAACGGACAGGCACAATGGCAACCGAAATCCGCGTCCCGACACTTGGTGAATCCGTCACCGAGGCGACTATCGGCAAATGGTTCAAGAAGGTCGGCGACGCGATCACCGCCGATGAGCCGCTGGTCGAGCTCGAAACCGACAAGGTGACGGTGGAAGTGCCGGCCGCCGCCGCGGGCACGCTCGCCGAGATCGCCGTCAAGGAAGGCGAGACGGTCGGCGTCGGCGCACTGCTCGGCACGATTTCGGCAGGCGCCGGCGCGGCAGCCAATGCCGCCGCCGCGCCGGCGGAGAAACAGGATGCGGTGTCGCAGGCTTCGGCTCCCACCGCAGCCTCGAGCGTCAAGCAGGCCGCGGCCGAGACGGCCAAGATCGCCGGCGACGCCGGCGCGATCGAGACACGCACAATGCCGCCGGCGCCGTCGGCGGCAAAGCTGCTGGCCGAGCATAATCTCGCGGTCGACCAGGTCTCGGGGTCCGGCAAGCGCGGCCAGGTGCTGAAAGGCGACGTGCTCGACCTGATCGCCAGGGGCGCGCCGTCGCAGCCGGCCGAAATGCCAAAGGCAGCGCCTGTTCCGGCACCTGCCGCGGCGCGTGCGCCGTCCTCGGTCGACGATGCGTCGCGCGAGGAGCGCGTGCGCATGACCAAGCTGCGCCAGACCATCGCGCGCCGCCTCAAGGAAGCGCAATCGACCGCCGCCATGCTGACCACCTTCAATGAGGTCGACATGAGCGCGGTGATGGCGCTGAGGAGCAAATACAAGGACGTGTTCGAGAAGAAGCACGGCGTGAAGCTAGGCTTCATGGGCTTCTTCACCAAGGCGGTCACCCATGCGCTGAAGGAGATACCGTCGGTCAATGCCGAGATCGACGGCACCGACATCATCTTCAAGAACTACGCCCATATCGGCGTTGCCGTCGGTACCGAGAAAGGCCTGGTCGTGCCGGTTGTGCGTAATGCCGACCAGATGTCCATCGCCGAAATCGAGAAGGAAATCGGTAGGCTGGGACTTGCGGCGCGCGACGGCAAGCTGTCCGTCGCGGATATGCAAGGCGGCACGTTCACGATTTCCAACGGTGGCGTTTACGGGTCGCTGATGTCGACACCGATCCTCAATGCGCCGCAGTCGGGCATTTTGGGCATGCACAAGATCCAGGAGCGGCCGATGGTGGTCGGCGGCCAGATCGTCATCCGGCCGATGATGTATCTGGCGCTGTCCTACGACCACCGCATCGTCGACGGCAAGGAAGCGGTGACGTTCCTGGTGCGGGTCAAGGAAAGCCTGGAGGATCCTGAGCGGCTGGTGCTCGACCTCTAGTGGCGGCTCACGTGAGCGGGAGAATGGATCTGCGCCGCCGGATGAATTCCCCTCGTTTCCGGTCTGGATTGTTTGTCACGATCTGCGCGGTTGGCGTACAGGCGGTCTCCGCCGCCCTTGCCGCCTGTCCCATCGAGCTCGCCGTCTATGGCGATCCTGAGAACGCCGCCGAGATCGATTTCAGGCCGACCGGCGAGTCGGCTGCCGTCAGCAACACCTTCAAGATGGTGCTCGACAACGGCGTCGTGCTCGACGGCATCGTCATGTGGACCGAGGGCGTGGCGCGGCCGCATGGCTCGCTGATGTACAAATGCCCGGCCGGCGACGTCACCGGCGACGAGCTCGCCGCCTGCACCGTGTGGGAGGGCGTCATCTACACTGCCGACGACCAAGGCAATATCGCGTTGCTGCCGGGCGAAGGAAAGGATGCGCCGAAGAAGCTGATCCTTCCCGACTTGGGAGCGTCGTTGCAGATGTCGGCGGCTTATGGCGCCAACGGCTTTTCCAAGGTGCCCTGGGACGTCTTTGCCCTGAAAGGATGTCAGGAATGAGCGCGAGCGGAAAAATCCTGCTGGTGACCGGCGGCAGCCGTGGCATCGGCGCCGCTACATGCAGGCTTGCCGCCAAGGCCGGCTATCGCATTGCGGTCAATTACGTGTCGAATGCAAAAGCAGCCGAAACGGTGGTCGCCGACATCGAAGCCGCTGGCGGAGAAGCCTTCGCTGTCAAGGGCGATGTCGCCAGCGAGACGGACGTGTTGGCCATGTTCGAGGCTGTCGATGCCCGTTTCGGTCGGCTCGACGCGCTCGTCAACAATGCCGGCGTGGTCGACCAGAGCGCGCGCGTCGACGAGCTGAGCGCTGCAAGGCTGGAGCGCATGATGCGCATCAATGTGATCGCACCGATGCTTTGCGCCCGCGAGGCGGTGAAGCGCATGTCGACCAGGCATGGCGGCAAGGGCGGCGCGATCGTCAATGTTTCTTCGATCGCGGCAAGGCTTGGCGGGCCGGCTCAATATGTCGACTACGCCGCCTCGAAGGGCGCGCTCGATTCCTTCACCATCGGGCTTGCCCGCGAAGTGGCCGGCGAAGGCATTCGTGTCAATGCGGTCAGCCCGGGCATCATCGACACAGAAATTCATGCCTCCGGCGGGCAGCCGGATCGCGCCGAGAGAATGCGCAAGGTGGTGCCCATGCAGCGCGTCGGCACCGCCGAGGAAGTCGCAGCCGCAATTCTCTGGCTGCTGTCGGACGAGGCGTCCTACACAACAGGCGCCAATCTGGAAATCGGCGGCGGCCGCTAAAGCAAAAGGGACAGTATTATGGCCTATGACGTCGTTATCATCGGATCGGGACCAGGCGGCTATGTCTGCGCCATCAAGGCGGCGCAGCTCGGTCTGAAGACGGCGGTGGTCGAAAAGAACCCGACCTTCGGCGGTACCTGCCTCAACATCGGCTGCATCCCGTCGAAGGCGCTGCTGCATGCGTCCGAGATGTTTGCCGAGGCCGGCCATTCCTTCGATGCGCTCGGCGTCGAGATCGGCGCGCCCAAGCTCAACCTTGGGAAGATGATGGCGCACAAGGATGCGACGGTGACGGCCAACGTCAATGGCGTCGCCTTCCTGTTCAAGAAGAACAAGATCGACAGTTTTCGTGGCACCGGCAAGGTGGTTGCGGCCGGCAAGGTGTCGGTGACCTCCGATGACGGCAAGATCGAGGAGATCGAGACCAAGAACATCGTCATCGCCACCGGCTCCGACGTCGCCGGCATTCCCGGCGTCAAGGTCGATTTCGACGAGAAGGTGATCATCTCGTCGACCGGCGCGCTGTCGCTGGACAAGGTGCCGGGCCATCTGGTGGTGGTCGGCGGCGGTGTCATCGGTCTAGAGCTCGGCTCGGTATGGGCGCGGCTCGGCGCCAAGGTCACCGTGGTCGAGTTCCTCGACACCATCCTGGGCGGCATGGATGGCGAGGTCTCCAAACAGTTCCAGCGCATGCTGTCGAAGCAGGGCTTTGAGTTCAGGCTGGGCGCCAAGGTGACCGGCGTCGCCAAGGCCAAGAAGGGGGCGACCGTCACCTTCGAGCCGGTCAAAGGCGGAGCGGCCGAGACGATCGAGGCGGACGCGGTGCTGATTGCGACGGGACGACGGGCCTATTCGGACGCTCTCGGGCTGAAGGAGGCCGGCGTCGACGTCGATGAGCGCGGCCGGGTCAAGACCGACGGTCATCTCAGGACCAACGTGCCTGGCATCTACGCCATCGGCGATGTCATCGCCGGGCCGATGCTTGCCCACAAGGCCGAAGACGAGGGCGTGGCGGTGGCCGAAACCATCGCCGGCCAGGCCGGTCATGTGAACTATGACGTGATTCCGAGCGTCGTCTACACCACGCCGGAAATCGCCTCGGTCGGCAAGACCGAAGAAGAATTGAAGAAGGCCGGCATCGACTACAAGGCCGGAAAATTTCCGTTCAGCGCCAACGGCCGGGCGCGCGCCATGCTGCACACCGACGGCTTTGTGAAAATCCTGGCCGACAAGGCCAGTGACCGTGTGCTCGGCGTCCACATCGTCGGCTTCGGCGCCGGCGAGATGATCCACGAGGCGGCCGTGCTGATGGAGTTTGGCGGCTCGTCGGAAGACCTAGCCCGCACCTGTCACGCCCATCCGACAATGTCGGAGGCGGTAAAGGAGGCGGCATTGGCGACGTTCTTCAAGCCGATCCATATCTGAGCAAACGCGGAGAATCGCAAACCTTGGAGATTGGCTGAAACATCTGCGATTGCTCCCAAAAACAAAACGGCCCGCCTTTCAGCGGGCCGTTCATATATTAAGTCGGCAGTCTGATCACTGAGGGGCCGGTGCTGGTGCCGGCGCAGGTGCTGGTGCCGGGGCTGGCGCAGGGGCCGGAGCGGGTGCAGGTTCTGCCGGAGCCGGAGCCGGAGCGGGTGTTGCCGGAGCTGGCGCAGGAGCCGGTTCGGCCGGCTTCATCGGCTCGGCGGGTGCAGGCGCCGGGGCCGGTGTGCTGGCTGCGGGCGGTTCGGCAGGCGCAGGTGCCTCGCTACGTCTTCCAAAAACATAATAGGCGACAATTGCCAGGATAACGACGACCAGGGCAATCAGCCAGCCGCTGCCGCCGCCGCGTGGCCGTGCGGTGCCCGGCGAGGTGAATGGGTCGTTCGGATTGGGTGTGTTCGCCATAAAAGTGTCCTCCGTGGATGAAAAACATCAAGTAATAGCCATCAACGTACAATCGTTGAATCGGTTTCACATTAGGCGTTGAAAACGCCGAAAACAGGGCAATTCTGATCCGGAATCGCTTGCAGGCATGCATTTCCACCGCAAAATGGGTTCGATCGAGCCAAACCGAACCTTTTTCAGTTTCTTGGCACGAAGCGCGGCTGGTCCGCCGTCGCGCCACGAGTAAGGACTGACCCCGCCTTGGCAATGATTCGGTGTGCAACTCCGCCGTGTTGTTCAGTTGACGGCGGTCACCGTATAGCCAGTCTTGCGGAAACCCTCGACCAAGCCTTGCGCGCCGGGAAGGTGCATGGCGCCGACCGCCATGAAGACATTGCCGTGGGCGAGGATCGGCGCTGCCCGATCGACCATCACCTTGTTGCGGCTGGTGATCATGGTCTGCTCGAATTCGGCGTAACCCGATTGGTCGTCGACCTGTTCGGGGATGACGGCCCGAAACAGCGGTACGTACATGCCAGTGTCGCCACGCCGGTAAAGCACGATCATGGTTTCGTTGACGTCGTTCACCTTGTCGCCAAGCTTCAGCGTATCGACCAGCCCCTTCAGGTGAAAGGCGATCGGCAGCGAAGCCATGGCATGCAGCTGGTCGGCGATTGTCTCCAGCCCCTCGACCGATTTGCCCGAAGCCTCGGCGTCCTTGGCAAGCTTGACGTCGAGCACCGGCGCACCGCCAGCCTGGCGGGCGACTTCGCATGCAGGCAGCGCCACCGTCGCCGACAGCAACCAGGGCTTCATCTTGGCGACGGTCGCTGGCGGGATGCCACGCGCATCGAGCGCCTTGTCGACCACCGCCGCATCCTCCGGCGACAGCAGCGACGAAAGCGTCGTCTTGTCGGTGAACATCATCAGATCCGGCTCTTTCAGCAGTGTGGCCATCACCTTCTGCTTGTCGAGCACTTCGGTGGTCTCGATGACGACGGTGCCAGCCGCATCGAATGCCTTCTGCGCGGCGGGCGGCAGCGTGGTGACGCGCGGGTCGGTAACGTGCATGGTGCCGAACAGGAAAGACGGTTTTTCGCCTGATTTTTCGAGCTTCCACAGCAGGCCCTTGCCGTTCGGCGTCGCTGCCGCGTCTGCCTCGATCTTGCGGTAGGCAGCCGGGTCGTCCTTTTGCAGCGCGCTCAGCATATCGCTACCGGCGCAGGCCGGGGTCTCGGCGCGTGCCTTGCCCGCGGCGAGCAGCGCGATGATGAGGAAGGAGAGGAAAAACAGGGCGTTGAGCGCGACAAGCAGCTTCAGCGACATATGGGTCGCGCGGTCGGCGATGGCGATGAGGCGTTTCATGTTGCGGTTCTAGGCGCAAAAAGCGGCAAAACGGTTAACCGGCGCATCCAAATTGTTGCGAGATGGCCACCGATATATGCATCGATCACGCGCGCGGATGGGCTGCTTCGTAAATCTCGAGCAGCCTGGCGGTGTCGACGCCGGTGTATATCTGGGTCGTCGACAGGCTGGCATGGCCGAGCAACTCCTGGATGGTGCGCAGGTCGCCGCCGCGCCCTAGCAGGTGCGTGGCGAAGGAATGGCGCAACGCATGCGGCGTCGCTGTGTCGGGCAGGTTGAGCGCCGAGCGCAGCTTGGCCATGTCGCGCTGGACGATTGCCGGGTTCAGCGGGCCGCCGCGGGCACCGCGAAACAGCAAGCCCTTGGGATCGAGATGATAGGGACACAAGCGGCGGTATTCGGCAATCGCGCGCAGCGCCACCGGCAGCACCGGCACCAGCCGCGTCTTGCCACCCTTGCCGGTGACGCGCAGCACGGTCTCACCAGGTGAGGACAGATCGGCGCCCGACAGGCCGAGCGCCTCGGAAATGCGCAAGCCGGACCCATAGAGCAGGGTCAGCACGGCGGCGTTGCGCGCGGCGATCCACGGCTCCTCCGCCAGCTGGCCTTCCACCGAGACGACGTGTTTTGCATCGCCTGCGGTCAGTGGCTTGGGCAGCGATTTCGGCTGCCGCGGCGCGCGTAAGGCTGCCGCACCTGCCGCATTGGCGAGGCCGCGCCGCTCCAGGAAACGCAGCAGCGAGCGGATGCCAGCCAGCCCGCGTCCGAGCGTGCGGGCGCCGGCGCCCTCGGCACGGCGGGCAGCGAGAAAGCCGCGCAGATCGGCGGGGCGCAGATCGGCGATGTCGGAGATGCCGGGCGAGCCGCCGCAATGGCCGGTCAGGAAATGCAGGAACTGGCGCGTGTCGCGTTCATAAGCCTCGACGGTTTCGGGCGACAGCCGGCGTTCTCGCGCCAGCATCTTCAGCCAGGCCTCGCGCGCCGCCTGAAGATCGGGTTTCGCCGGTATGAGGAATTCCTGCATTGCGATCTTCCAGTTCCGTTCTTCCAGTTCTGGGCCATCTTCCGGCACGCGGGTTAGGAAGCGGTGAAGAGCGGCGTCATTGAAATGACGACGGGCTGGGGTTAGAGCAAGGCAAAGGATTTTCCGCAGATGAGCAAGCCGCAAAACCCCGTCCAGATGGCCGTGATCGGTGCCGCGCACGGCATCAAGGGCGAATTGCGCGTCAAGAGCTTTACCGGCGACCCACTGGCACTGGCCGATTACGGTCCGCTCTACACCAGGGATGGCCGCGCCTTCCAGATCGTCGACATCAGGCCTGCCAACACCGTGGTGGTGGTGCGGTTCAAAGGCGTCAACGATCGCAATGCCGCCGAGGCGCTTGCCGGCACCGAATTGTTCGTCGACCGTTCGGTGTTGCCGGATGAGGGCGAAGAGGATGAATTCTACCATGCCGACCTCGTCGGACTGGAGGTCAAGGATGACACCGGTGCGGTCATCGGCAAGGTCGTCGCCGTGCATAATTTCGGTGGCGGCGACATTCTCGACGTGACGCTTGCCGGGCGCAAAGGCGTGCTCATCCCGTTCACGCAGGCCGCTGTTCCAGACGTGTCGATCGCCGGCGGCTTTGTCCGTGTTGATCCAGCCGCCGCAGGGTTGGTCGAGGACGAGGACGGCGAGCCTGCCGGTGACGACGGTTTCGACCCGAAGGGCAGGCCGCGCGGGCCGAGGGACGCCGGAGGCAACCGGTGAGTTTTTCGGCTTCGGTGCTGACGCTCTATCCCGAGATGTTTCCCGGCGCGCTCGGCCTGTCGCTGGCCGGCCGCGCGCTCGAGACCGGCATTTGGTCGCTCGAAACGATCCAGATCCGCGACTTTGCCAGCGATCGTCACCGTACCGTCGATGACACACCGGCCGGCGGCGGCGCCGGCATGGTGATGCGGGCAGACGTGCTGGCCCGTGCCATCGACCATGCCTCGCCGCCCGGCGATCCGCGTCCGCGCCTGCTGATGAGCCCGCGCGGCAAGCCGCTGATGCAGCGCCGTGTGCGCGAGCTCGCCGGCGGGCCGGGTGCGGTGATCGTCTGCGGCCGCTTCGAAGGCGTCGACCAGCGGGTCATCGAATCGCGGGGGCTGGAAGAAGTCTCGATCGGCGATTTCATCCTGTCCGGCGGCGAGCCGGCGGCACTCGTGCTGCTCGACGCCGTGGTGCGCCTGCTGCCCGGCGTCATGGGCAATGCGGTATCGGGCGACGAAGAGAGCTTTGAGAACGGCCTGCTCGAACATCCGCATTATACGCGGCCGCAGGAGTTCGAGGGCCGACCGATTCCCGAAGTGCTGATTTCGGGCAATCACAGGAAGATCGCGGCCTGGCGGCGGGCCGAAGCGGAGAGGCTGACGAAAGAGCGAAGGCCCGATCTTTTAGCCGCTCAGCCCTTGTCGAAATAGTAAAAAGCCAGGAACAGGCCGACGGCGATGACGAAGCCGCGCACCGCGTTCTGCGGCACGCGCCTGGCGATCCAGACGCCGGCATAGCCGCCGAGCGCGCCACCCGGGATCATGATGATCGCCTGCAACCAGGCGATGACGCCGCCCGAGACGAAGACCAGGATAGCTATCGCCGCGATGACCACGGCCAGCATGTTCTTCAGCGCGTTCAGCCGGTGATAGTCGCCGGACTGGGTGAGACCGAGCGTCGCCAGCATCATGACGCCCATGCCGGCGCCGAAGAAGCCGCCATAGACGGCGGTGGCGAACTGCGCCAGCGACCCGACCAGCGAACCCACCGCGGCCTCATGCTCCGGCTTGGGCGCCGGCTTCAGCCATGGCCCGGCAGCGAACAATGCGGTTGCCGCCAGCAGCAGCCACGGCACCAAGGCGCGGAACGACGGGTTATCGAGCCCTAAAAGGATAAGCGCGCCAGACAGCGCACCGAGACCCGAAATGAGGCTGAGCAGCAGTGCGCCGCGCCAGAAATGCTTGATGTCGTGCCAATAGGCGAGCGTCGAGGTGATGTAGCCAGGAAACTGCGTCACCGACGATGTCGCATTGGCGACGATCGGCGGCAGGCCGGCCAGGGTCATGGCGCCAAAGGTTATGAACGTGCCGCCGCCGGCAACGGCGTTGACCGCGCCTGACAGAAAGCCGGCGAGAAAGAGCAGGACCGCGTCCAAGATTGGCATGAGGGGTGTCGTCGCTGGAGGAAAATGCTTATCTTCCGGCTTAGAAAGCTTGACGCGCGGGCGCAACCCCCTGGACCACAAGCGATCATAGGATTGCCACAGCGGGCGCCAGCCAAAAAGAAACAGCGCCAAAAAAGAAACGGCGAAGACGTGACAAAGCGCCGAAATAGCTGTATGTGCGCGCCGAACCGGAAGAAAATTTGCCAAGAGCGATCTTCTGGCCCGTCAACAATGACGGTGTAGTCGCCCCTGCCCGATGTTCTCGAACAGACGTTCCCGAACGAAGGGCATAGCCGAGCGGTCGATGCGACCGCAAGGCGAGTGTCGGACGCTCTGACTGTCGGAAGAACAAGAAGTGGATTTATGAGATGGATATCCTCCGTCAGCTCGAGGCCGAGCAGGCCGCCAAGATCGAAGCCAAGCGCAAGCTCCCCGAATTCCAGCCCGGCGACACCGTGCGCGTCCAGGTCCGCGTGACCGAAGGCACCCGCACCCGCGTCCAGGCCTATGAGGGCGTCGTCATCGCCCGCGCCGGCGCCGGCTTCCAGGAAAACTTTACCGTCCGCAAGATCTCCTACGGCGAAGGCGTGGAGCGTGTGTTCCCGGTCTATTCGCCAATGGTCGAGGGCGTCGAGATCGTGCGCCGCGGCAAGGTGCGTCGCGCCAAGCTGTACTATTTGCGTGACCGTCGCGGCAAGTCGGCCCGCATTTCGGAAAACACCGGCGTGCGCGCCCGCAAGCTCAACGACGAAGAGCGCGATGCGCTGAACGCCGAGAAGGCGCGCATCGAGGCCGAGAAAGTGGCCGCCGCCCAGGCGCTGGCCGCCGAGAA
This sequence comes from Mesorhizobium sp. M0166, assembly GCF_040322255.1. Taxonomy (NCBI): domain Bacteria; kingdom Pseudomonadati; phylum Pseudomonadota; class Alphaproteobacteria; order Hyphomicrobiales; family Phyllobacteriaceae; genus Mesorhizobium; species Mesorhizobium sp. M0166. Next base: position 46,416 of record NZ_JAMYTD010000025.1, read on the forward strand.
GGCCGCGCAGGACGCCGCCGAGAAGAAGGCCGCCGACGAGGCCGCCAAGGCCGCGGAAGCAGCTGCCGCCGAATAAGGCTCTTCAAGAACGTACTTTCGGAAAGGCGGCTTCGGCCGCCTTTTTGTTTCGCGAGGTGGAGCCGATTTGCCGGGCCGCCTCGGTCCGCTATCGAAACGGATCGTTCCGTAATGCCGCCGTCGAAAGCATTGGAATCCATTTTCGTGCCGAACGCCGCATCGGAGCGGCTTGCAAGGCGCCTGCGGAAAGCTAAAGTCGGCGCCGGATTTTCCTGCATGCCTCGGCCGATCGAGGCGGTTCAGTTCCTGGGGAGCATCGTCATGATCAATTCGAAACTGCTGCTGGCCGGCCTGCTGGCTTGCCTTCTCGTGCCTGTCGCGGCTCTGGCGCAAGCGCTGCCCGACCTCGGCGGCAAGAAAGTGGTGGTGGTGACTGAAAATGCCTATCCGCCGCTGCAGTTCATCGATGCCAAGACCGGCAAGCAGATCGGCTGGGAATATGACGCGATGAACGAGATCGCCAAGCGGTTGAATTTCAAGGTCGAGTACCAGAATACCTCCTGGGACGCGATGATCCAGGCGGTTTCCGACAACCAGTACAACATCGGCATGACCGGCATCACCATCAAGGACGACCGCAAGCAGAAGGTCGACTTCTCCGACCCCTATATGCGTTCGGAGCAGTTCATGCTGGTGCGCGGCGACGAGAAGCGCTTCAGCGATGCCAAGACGTTCGCCGCCTTCAAGGACGGGCTGATCGGCGCGCAGGCCGGCACCACGCCGTTCTACACCGCCGTCTACAGCGTGCTCGACGGCAACGAGCAGAACCCGCGCATCAAGCTGTTCGAGACATTCGGCGCGACGGTGCAGGCGCTGAAGGCCGGCGACGTCGACGTCGTGCTCACCGACGGCACTGCCGGCAAGGGCTATGTCGATGCGTCCAATGGCGGCCTGAAGCTGATCGGCGGCCCGCTCGGCACCGAGGATTTCGGCTTCATCTTCCCCAAGGGCTCCGACCTGGTGAAGCCGGTCAACGCGGCAATCGCCGCGCTCAAGGCGGACGGCACGCTCGACGCGCTCAACAAGAAGTGGTTCCTTGATTACAAGATGGGGCAGTAGTCTCCATTGCTACGTGCGATGCGCGATGATCGTGTGCTGAAATTCGCACGAATTTCGTTTCTTCCCACCCCCCTCTGTCCTGCCGGACATCTCCCCCGCAAGGGGGGAGATTGGCAGCTTTGGTCTCACCGCACATTCTGCAACGTTGGGGGTTGGCGAAAGCAGGCGCGACAGCCGATCTCCCCCCTTGCGGGGGAGATGGCCGGCAGGCCAGAGGGGGGTGTGACAGAACGCTGCCTTCGTGACACTGTCACCGGTACCGCTTGATGCCGTCGGCGCCCCCAGCCACCGCCAAATCCGACTTCCCCTGGTGGCTTGCCGTGGCCGTGGCGATCGCCTTGGCCGCCGCTATCTTCATCGCTGCCAGCGACCTCTATGCCCAGGTCTTCACAACCGTCGCCAAGGGCATCGGCGTCACCATCTTCGTCACTGTGGTCGCCTTCGCGCTGGCTTGCGCGATCGGGCTCGGCGTCGCGCTGATGGGCCTGTCGGACTCACGCTGGCTCAGCCAGATCGCCCGCTTCTATGTCGAGATCATCCGCGGCGTGCCGATGCTGGTGCTGTTGTTCTGGATCGCCTTTGCCGGCGCGCCGGCCTTCGTCGCGGCATGGAACGCGCTGACGGCGCCGCTGCAAAGCGCCGGCCTCTTCGGTGAGCTGCTGGTACGCGACGTGTCGCTTTTATGGCGCGCCGTCATGGCGCTGACCATCGGCTATTCCGCCTTCATCTCGGAGGTGTTCCGCGCCGGTATCCAGGCGGTCGAGAAGGGCCAGATCGAGGCGGCGAAGGCGCTCGGGCTGACGCGCACGCAGCGCTTCCGGCTCGTCATCTTTCCGCAGGCGATCCGCACCATCCTGCCGCCGCTCGGCAATGATTTCGTCGCCATGGTCAAGGATTCCTCGCTGGTCTCGGTGCTCGGCGTCGCCGACATCACCCAGATGGGCAAGATCTACGCCGCCGGCTCGTTCCGCTTCTTCGAAACCTATTCCATCGTCGCCTATATCTATCTCATGCTGACCGTCGGCTTGTCGCTGGTCCTGCGGGCGCTGGAGAAGCGGCTGCGCCACCAGAATGGGTAATAGAAGGCAGGCGAAATCGGCGCTACCATCGAGCGGACCGGGGAGGACCCATGATCATCGACAAGGCCAATGCGGCGCTGGAAGCGGTTTACACGGCCGACACGCCTGAGGCGCTCGCCAAGGCCTATGCGCAATGGGCCGCGACCTATGACGGCGAAACCGCGGCGCTCGGCTATCTCCTGCCGTTCCTGATCACCGCCTGGGTGGCGCGCCACGTGCCGCCGGGCGAAGGGCCGCTCCTCGACGCCGGCTGCGGCACCGGCCTGTCGGGGCCGTCGCTCAAGGCGCTCGGCTACCACGATATTGCCGGGCTCGACCTGTCGCAGGGCATGCTGAAAATCGCCGGCAGCCGGCAGGCCTACAGCGAGCTGAAACAGGCGATGCTCGGCGGGCCATTGCCCTGGCCGGACGGGTATTTCCGCGCCTTCTTCTCGACCGGCGTGTTCACCATCAGCCACGCGCCGGCGTCGGCCCTGCATGAACTGGTACGCATCACCAGGAAGGGCGGCCACGCCATCTTCACGGTCCGTGACCAGGTGTTTGAAAGCGGCGGGTTCAAGGCTGTGCTTGGCGAACTGGAGCAGGCGAAAAAATGGCGGCCGGTCGAGGAGAGCCCATGGTTCCGCTGCTATGCGATCGCCGAGCCCGACGCGCTGGTGAAAACGTTTGTGTTCGAGGTAATTTGAGTAAGCTTGGCGGTTGCTCCTCGCCCCCGCAAAGCGGGGGAGAGGTGGCCCGGCGAAGCCGGGACGGAGAGGGGGACCACATCCGCGAAGCCAGAACCCGGTGAGGAATCGGGCGAGAGACCGGCCATATGCGAAATCTGCCAAAATGCTCCAACGCCGCGATGGCCCCTCTCCGTCCCGGCTTCGCCGGGCCACCTCTCCCCACTCCGTGGGGCGAGGAACCCAGGTTTCGCGCCACGCACCCGCCGATTGCTGAAAAGCCAAAACTTTGATATGAGCAACGCCATGGAAGAGCTTTTTGGCGATCCGGCCTATAAAGGTTTCGTGCTGCAGGACAGAAAACGCCTGCCGTCGCGATTTTCCGCGCGCGTCTGCGGGGCGCTGACCAGCCGACTTAGCTAGGGCGGACTCGCCAGGCTGTTTCGCCGGGCCGACCGGCGTCCTTTTCCCTTTTTAAATCGACGGATTTACGCAAATGAGCGCACCGCGCACCCTCTATGACAAGATTTTCGACGACCATGTCGTCGACCGCCAGGACGACGGCACCTGCCTGCTCTATATCGACCGCCATCTGGTCCACGAAGTCACCAGCCCGCAGGCTTTCGAAGGCCTGCGCATGACCGGCCGCAAGGTTCGGCATCCGGAAAAGACGCTGGCCGTGGTCGACCACAATGTGTCGACCTCGCCGGAACGCAAGTTCGGCATCAAGAACGAGGAAAGCCGCATTCAGGTCGAGGCACTGGCCAAGAACGCCAAGGATTTCGGTATCGAATATTATTCCGAGAAGGATATCCGCCAGGGCATCGTCCACATCATCGGTCCCGAGCAGGGCTTTACGCTGCCCGGCATGACCATCGTCTGCGGCGACAGCCACACCTCGACGCATGGCGCGTTCGGGGCGCTGGCGCATGGCATCGGCACCTCGGAAGTCGAGCATGTGCTGGCGACGCAGACGCTGATCCAGCGCAAGGCCAAGAACATGCTGGTGCGCGTCGACGGCGCACTGCCGGAAGGCGTCACCGCCAAGGACATCATCCTCGCCATCATCGGTGAGATCGGCACGGCCGGCGGCACCGGCTATGTTATCGAATATGCCGGCGAGGCGATCCGCGCGCTGTCGATGGAAGGCCGCATGACGATCTGCAACATGTCGATCGAAGCCGGCGCGCGCGCCGGCCTGATCGCGCCCGACGAGACCACCTTCGCCTATGTCAAGGACAAGCCGCGCGCCCCCAAGGGCGAAGCCTGGGACGCCGCGCTCGCCTATTGGAAGACGCTGCAGTCCGACGAAGGCGCGCATTTCGACAAGGTGGTCGTGCTCGACGCGGCAAAACTGCCGCCGATCGTCTCCTGGGGCTCCTCGCCCGAGGACGTGGTCTCGGTGCAAGGCATCGTGCCGAACCCGGACGATATAACCGACGAGAACAAGCGCACGTCCAAGCAACGCGCACTCGATTATATGGGCCTGAAGCCGGGCACCAAGATCACCGATATCGAACTCGATCGCGTCTTCATCGGCTCCTGCACCAATGGCCGCATCGAGGATCTGCGCGCCGCCGCCAAGGTGATCGAGGGCAAGAAGGTCAACCCGCGGGTCAGTGCGATGATCGTGCCGGGCTCCGGTCTGGTCAAGGAACAGGCCGAGGCCGAAGGCCTAGACAAGATCTTTGTCGCCGCCGGCTTCGACTGGCGTGAGCCGGGCTGCTCGATGTGCCTTGCCATGAACGACGACCGGCTGAAGCCGCATGAGCGCTGCGCCTCGACCTCGAACCGCAATTTCGAAGGGCGCCAAGGCTTCAAGGGCCGCACGCATCTGGTATCGCCGGCAATGGCGGCGGCGGCAGCGATTGCCGGCCATTTCGTCGACATCCGCGAGTGGAAATAGGGCAGGGGCTCTCGCGCAGTTAGATATGAGGTGCCCGAGCCGCAATGCGGTTCGGGCATTCTTCAGCCGGGCCGCCTGACGAATTCGTGGAATCCCTCACGGCGGCCGGGTTGATCCTTTGCGACGACCAGCGCCAGTTCGCGCTCGTCGAAGAGTTTGAACCATTCGTCCCATTCGACCAGTTCATAGCCGCCGGCATTGACTGGGCGTTCGGCCTCATCCTGGTCCTGGTAGGCATGCTGGCCGAAGACCAGCCTCAGCATGGGCTGCGTTCCGGCTTCGGGCGACACGTCGACGATCGCCGGAAAGCCGGCGCGCGCCGCGGCCCATGAGCGAATTGCATCGTGATCGGTCAGCATGATCGTGTCGGCCATCGGAGCGTCTCCTGGTTGCCGTCGTGAAACGCCGCTCGCCGTTCGCGGTTCCGCCCAGCGGCCTTGTCGACGCACCCGTCGTATATTCGCTTTCGCTTAACCGCTTGTTTGGGCTTCCGCTCTAACGTCTCCTGAGGGAAGCGAGGGGAAATTACAGCGCTTGGACACCGGACTGCTCATAGCGCTGCTCAATCCAGCTATCGCCCTCACACTCGGCACGGCATTTCTCGTGCTGTGGTTCCATCAGCGTCACCGTCCCTATCTGGCTGTGCTGGCGGCGGGCTACTCGGCTTCGGCCGCAGGCTTCCTGCTCCAGTATTTCACGCTGCCGGTCGGTATGGCGCCCACCAAGCTCATCTCGATCCTGTGCTTCACCTTTGCCACCTGCTGTCTCGCCGGCGCGGACATTGCGCGCTACGGGCGGCGCGTGCCTTACCCGGCGGTCGGCATTCTGGCCTGCGGCGGACTGGCCGCGTTCTCGTGGTTTCTTTTTGCCCGGCCGGATCTCACCTGGCGCATCCTTGCAATCAATTTCAGCTTCGGGGGCATCAGCCTGGTTGTCGCCGCCGAGTTGCGCGTGGTGCGCAACAACGGCCCGACGGAAATGATCTTGTTCGTGCTGTCGCTGCTTTCCGGCCTGAACTTCCTGGCGCGGACCCTTGCCGTCGTCATCGCGCATGGGCCGTTCACCAGCTATGAAGGGCTTTACACCTCGTCCTACTGGACGACGGCGCTGCTGTCGCATGCATTGCTGTCGCTGCTTATTGCACTTTGCCTGTTCGGCGCCGCCGCGCTGGATGTGATGAAGGCCCTGAAGACCGAAACCCTGACAGACCCGCTGTCGGGGCTGCTCAACCGCCGCGGTTTCGAAGAGCGTGCCACGGTGGTCCTGCAGCACTGTGCCACGGCGCGGTTGCCGGTTACGCTGGTGCTGGCCGATCTCGATCATTTCAAGGCACTCAACGATCAGCATGGTCACGCGGCCGGCGATCGTGTCATCGCTGACTTCGCCGCCAAGCTTCTATCGGCTGCAGGTACGGGTGGCGTTGCCGGCCGCATCGGCGGCGAGGAGTTTGCCGTGCTTTTGCCGCTCAGCGACCTTGGCGCGGCGAGACTGTTTGCCGAAACCATTCGCACGCTCTATTCGGCGGGCAGAATCGACGGGCTTCCGCCCGAGACAAGGGTGACCGCGAGCTTCGGCGTGGCCGCCCGCACTAGCGACGAAGGGCTGGACCCGCTGATGCGCCGTGCCGACGAAGCACTCTACAAAGCCAAGAGGAATGGCCGCGACAGCGTGTGCCTGTCCTATCAGCGGCCTGAAACAGTCGTCCTTCCCAATCGGACCAGTGCTGGCTGAGCGTCAGCGGCGCCGTCGAATTAACGTCTTTTTCGCGCCTCGGTGATTTGCTGTTCGGCGGGGAGTGCCAAAAACGCCATGGGCAGCGCTAATTTCATCCTGGTGATCAACCTGTTCGTTGCCGGGCTGCTGGCGGCGGCCTTCATGACGATCGCGGTCTATGACGCCGGCCGGGTGTCGGCGCGCTGGCTGGCGTTCGGCTATGTGCTCGGCATGGCTTATTTCGCGATCGAGTTCAGCATTCCTGCCTTCGACAATGCGCGTCCCGTGGTTGTCGCCGCCTTTGCCGCCTTCCTCGGCGCTACCGTCGCCTTCAATGGCGGGCTTGCCCATAAATACCGCGTTTCGCCGCCTTGGCCGCCGATGCTGTTCTTCCTGGTCTTCGCCACCCTCGCGGTCTACTTCGTCCAGGACCTGCCACGCCAATCCTTTGTGCGAATGGCGGCCTACCAGCTTCCCTATGCGGCCATGCAATTCACCGGGCTGGCGATCGTCTTGTCGTCCAGGCAAAGACGCGAGCGGCTCGACTATATGCTGATGGCTGTCCTGGCGGCCAGCACCTTGCAGTTCGCCAGCAAACCCTTCATCGCCCATGCGCTCGGCGGCTGGGGTGCCAACCCGCAATCTTATGCGCAGACCAGTTACGCGTTGGTGTCGCAGTCGATCGGCACCGTGTTCGGCCTGGCGCTTGCGCTGGTGACGCTGGCTATCCTGGTCCGCGACGTGCTCGCCGAGGCGACGTCGAAGTCGGAAACCGATACGCTTTCACGGCTGCTCAACCGTGGCGGCTTCGAGCGCCATGCCGAGATCGCACTGCGCGACGCCATGCGGCGGGCCGTTCCAGCGGCACTGGTCATTGCCGATCTCGACCATTTCAAGCGCATCAACGATACTTACGGCCACGCGTCCGGCGATCGGGTCATCGAGACCTTTGCCGGTTTTCTCCGCGATGCCGCGGCCGACCATCATGTTGCCGGCCGCATCGGCGGCGAGGAATTCGCTATTTTCCTGCCAGGGACCAATCTAGCCGCCGCCCGGCTCTTTGCCGAGGGTACGCGTAGCGCCTTCGGTGCCACGCCGATCGACTGCCTGCCCGCGGATCACCGCTGCAGCGCCAGTTTCGGCGTTGCCGAGCTTGGTCCGGGCGAAAGCTTTTCCGACCTGCTGCGGCGCGCCGACAAAGCGCTCTATCAGGCGAAGGGCAGCGGCCGCGATTGTGTGCGTGTCTCGGTGGGGTCGGCTGTTGCCCAGCCGGCAGCGGTGGCAAAAGGCGGCGTGGCCGTCAGCGGCAGGGGCTGAGCTCCGGCATTTCGCCGTCGGAGAGGCCGTACATATAGCTGCGGCCCTTGACGAAAACCGGCGGCCTGTAGCAGTCGCCGCCGCGGACATCGTCCGATTCGTTTTCGTAGATCACGTCGGGCTGGCCGGCGCTGGTGTAGGCGGACAATTCCTTGGCGAGCTTGCCCTCGCCGACGAGGATACGCTTGTAGCCGGCGGCGCTTTCGATGACGAGATTGCCGAAGGAATCGGCATAGACGCGGTCGTGGTGACGCGTCCCGGCGAGTGCTGGTGCGGCGATGCCGAGGGCGAGCGCCGCCAATAGGAACCAGGGAAGGCGCGATCCTGCTGAATTCGAATGCATGGCGTGCTGCTCCTTTGCTGAGAGGCAAGCCTCCTCGAATCAGAAATTAACCTTTTATTAACCTTTGTTAAGAGGGCAACGGCAGCCGGGGCGAGGTCTCGGAAAACATGGTTAATTTCGAGCACCCACCGGCCATCATTCGGCCATGCCGTGTTCCCACCATCGCCGGCATCGAGCGCGACTCAAAAAGCATGAAAATCCGGGGGCTTGCCGGAGCATCGCGGCGGGTTCGATGCGCGGGAGAAAAGCAGCATGAGATTACGCCGCACGTTTCGGATGGCGCTGGCCATTCCGCCGCTGCTAACCGCCGCCGCCTGCGCGCCGCAGACCAGCGCGCCCAAGCTCGGCAATACGCCCGCCGCTTCCGTGTCGCTTGCTCCCGCCGCTAGCGAACCGACGGCACGGCAGCCGCGCACTGCAACCTACAAATGCGCCGACGGTAGCGTGATGACCATCGAGAACCTCGGCACGTCGGTGCGCGTCCTCGGCCCCGACGGCACCAGCGCCGAGCTGCCGGCCTCACCGACCAATCAGACAAGCCGCTACGGCGAGGCGCATGACGCAATCGTGATCGATGGGCGTGATGCGCTGGTGATGAAGGGCGGTGCATCACCGCTGGCCTGCAAGCGCTGATCCGCCCCTTGCGCCAGCCATATTTTTGCAGTGCAGCGACATTGTGCCGGCTCAAGGCAACAGCCCTAATCGATTGAAGCTGAAAGCCTCGCTTTCGTCAGACTAAATTACGTTTTCGAAACGGTTTTCCGGCTTTGACGCGGTGCAAAAAGAGCATTAGAAACCGGCTGTCCGAAGTCGCAACCGGAAGCGGCAATGCCGCATTTCCACCTGAGGCTCCAGAGACGCCGAACTGGGGGAGCCATGAGCAAATCACCAGCCACCCGCGAATTTGCCAGACGCGAACGGCCGCTTTCGCCGCATTTGACCGTCTATCGGCCGCCGATCACCATGACGATGTCGATCGTCCACCGCATCACCGGCGGGGCGCTCTATTTCGGCACGCTGCTGGTCGCCCTGTGGCTGATGGCGGCGGCGAGCTCGGAGGCGACCTTCAATGCTGTCAACTGGGCCTTCGGCTCGTGGCTGGGACGGCTGGTGCTGTTCGGCTACAGCTGGGCGCTGATGCACCACATGCTGGGCGGTGTGCGCCATCTTATCTGGGACACTGGGGCAGGGCTGGAAAAGCATACGGCCTCGAGGATCGCCTGGGCGACGCTGGCCGGCTCGGTCACGCTGACGCTGCTGATCTGGATTGCCGGCTACATGGCGCGGGGAGCCTGACATGAACGGCAAGAACACCGACATGCGCACGCCGCTGGCCAAGGTCCGCGGCCTCGGTTCCGCCCGCGAGGGTACCGGCCATTTCTGGCGCCAGCGGCTGACGGCCATCTCCAATATCCCGCTGGTCCTGTTCTTCGTCGGCTTCCTGATCGCACTCAACGGCGCCAGCTATCTCGAGGTGCGCGCCGCACTTGCCAATCCGTTCGTGGCACTGGTGCTGGCGCTGGTGTTGTTGTCGGTGCTCTACCACATGCGGCTCGGCATGCAGGCAATCATCGAAGACTATGTGCACGGCGAAGGCGCCAGGCTGGCGCTGCTCGCCCTCAACACATTCTTTCCCGTAGTCGTCGGCGTCGCCTCGGTCTTCGCCCTGCTTAAACTGGCATTTGGAGGCTGAGTTTTGGCCAAGGACGCTAAGAACGCCAACACGGCTTCCGCCTATAGCTATGTCGACCACAAATTCGACGTCGTGGTCGTCGGCGCCGGCGGCGCCGGCCTGCGCGCCACGCTCGGCATGGCCGAACAGGGCCTGCGCACCGCCTGCATCACCAAGGTGTTCCCGACGCGCTCGCATACGGTGGCGGCGCAGGGCGGCATTGCCGCCTCGCTCGCCAATATGGGGCCAGACAACTGGCAGTGGCATCTCTTCGACACGGTCAAGGGCTCGGATTGGCTGGGCGACACCGACGCGCAGGAATACATGGTGCGCGAGGCGCCGGCGGCGGTCTACGAGCTCGAGCATTACGGCGTTCCCTTCAGCCGCACCGAGGACGGGAAAATCTACCAGCGGCCGTTCGGCGGCATGATGATGAATTTCGGCGAGGGGCCGCCAGTGCAGCGCACCTGTGCGGCCGCCGACCGCACCGGCCACGCCATGCTGCACACGCTCTACGGCCAGTCGCTGAAGCACAATGCGCAGTTCTTCATCGAGTATTTCGCGCTCGACCTGATCATGGAGCCGGACGGAACCTGCACCGGCGTCGTCGCCTGGAACCTCGACGACGGCACCATCCATCGTTTTTCGGCCAAGATGGTGGTGCTGGCGACAGGCGGCTATGGCCGCGCCTATTTCTCGGCCACTTCGGCGCATACCTGCACCGGCGATGGCGGCGGCATGGCCGCACGCGCAGGCCTGCCGCTGCAGGACATGGAGTTCGTGCAGTTCCACCCGACCGGCATCTACGGCGCCGGCTGCCTGATCACCGAGGGCGCGCGCGGCGAGGGCGGCTATCTCGTCAATTCCGAGGGCGAGCGCTTCATGGAGCGTTACGCGCCGTCAGCCAAGGACCTGGCTTCCCGAGACGTGGTCTCGCGCTGTATGACGCTGGAGATCCGCGAGGGCCGCGGCGTCGGCCCGAAGAAGGATCACATCTTCCTGCATCTCGACCATCTCGACCCGGCCGTTCTGCACGAGAGGCTTCCCGGTATCTCGGAATCGGCAAAGATCTTTGCCGGCGTCGACCTGACCAAGGAACCGATACCGGTGCTGCCGACGGTCCACTACAATATGGGCGGCGTGCCGACCAACTACTGGGGCGAGGTGCTGAACCCGACGGCGTCGAATCCGGACCAGGTGTCACCCGGGCTGATGGCGGTCGGCGAGGCCGGCTGCGCCTCGGTGCACGGCGCCAACCGGCTGGGCTCCAACTCGCTGATCGACCTGGTGGTGTTCGGCCGCGCGGCGGCGATCCGGGCCGGCCAGGTGATCGACCGCACCTCGGCGATCCCATCGCCCAACGAGGCTTCGGTCGAAAAGATCATGGATCGCTTCGACCGGCTGCGTCACGCCAACGGCTCGACGCCGACAGCGGTTTTGCGCGAAAAGATGCAGAAGGCGATGCAGGAGGACGCAGCGGTGTTCCGCACCCAGGAATCGCTGCAAAGCGGCTGCAGGCGCATTTCGCAGCTGTGGGGCGAGCTCAAGGACGTGAAAGTGTTCGATCGCTCGATGATCTGGAACTCCGATCTGGTCGAGACGCTGGAGCTGGAAAACCTGATGGCCAACGCCATCACCACCGTCTACGGCGCCGAGGCGCGCAAGGAAAGCCGCGGCGCGCACGCGCGGGAGGACTTTTCGGCCCGCGACGACGCCAATTGGCGCAAGCACACGCTGGCCCGGCTCAACGAGGCCGGCGAGGTGGCGCTCACCTATCGGCCGGTGCACACCGAGACGCTGCTCAAGGAGGCAGACGGCGGCATCAACCCGGCCAAGATCGCGCCAAAGGCCAGGGTGTATTGATCATGGCGGTGGCGGCAGCTGGATATTCCGGCACACCCCTTCCAGCCAAGCTCGGCCTGAAGGACGGGATGATTGCCGCCTTCGTCGCCTTGCCGCCCGAACTGGACGACCTTGCCGAAGCCGTGGATTTTGCCGGGCTCGACCGGCTGGCCAACTGGTCGGCGATTTCGGGCGTTCATCAGAAATATGATGCGGTGCATGCTTTCGCCCGGCAGCGTGTCGAGATCGAGGACCGTCTTGGCGACGTCGAAGCGGCGATCAAGCGGGACGGCATGGTCTGGGTGTCATGGCCAAAGAAGGCATCGAAAGTGCCGACCGACGTCACCGAGGACGTTATCCGCGCCGAGGCGCTGAAGCTCGACCTCGTCGACGTCAAGGTCGCCGCCATAAACGAGATCTGGTCCGGGCTGAAGCTCGTCATCCGAAAGGACCTGAGGTAATGGTCGAACTCACGCTCCCGAAAAACTCGAAGATCATGGCCGGAAAAACCTGGCCGAAGCCGGAGGGCGCGACCAATCTGCGCGAATACCGTATCTACCGCTGGTCGCCGGACGATGACGAGAACCCGCGCATGGACACGTATTTCGTCGACATGGACGATTGCGGGCCGATGGTGCTCGACGCGCTGCTCTGGATCAAGAACAAGATCGACCCGACCCTGACGCTGCGCCGCTCCTGCCGCGAAGGCATTTGCGGCTCCTGTGCCATGAACATCGACGGGTCGAATACGCTGGCCTGCACCAAGGGCTGTGACGACATTTCCGGCGCGATCAAGGTCTATCCGCTGCCGCACATGGCCGTGGTCAAGGACCTGGTGCCCGACCTCACCAATTTCTACGCCCAGCACGCCTCGATCGAGCCGTGGCTGAAGACGGTATCGCCCGAGCCGGCCAAGGAGTGGCTGCAGAGCCACGAGGACCGCGAAAAGCTCGACGGGCTCTACGAGTGCATATTGTGCGCCTGCTGCTCGACCTCCTGCCCGAGCTACTGGTGGAACGGCGAGCGCTATCTCGGCCCGGCGACGCTGCTGCAGGCCTATCGCTGGCTGATCGATTCCAGGGACGAGGCGACGGGCGAGCGGCTCGACAACCTCGAAGACCCGTTCCGGCTCTACCGCTGCCACACCATCATGAACTGCGCCCAGACCTGCCCCAAGGGGCTCAACCCGGCCAAGGCGATCGCCGAGATCAAGAAGATGATGGTGGAGCGACGGGTTTAGGGTTGCGGGCGGGATTGTCTCATCCGCAGCGATCCTTCGCGCCCCCCTCTGTCCTGCCGGACATCTCCCCCACGGGTGGGGAGATTGGCTGCCATCACGGCTTTCGCCAATCTCCAAGGTTGAAGGATGACGCGGTGTCGGCGAAGCTGCCGATCTCCCTCCTTGTGGGGAAGATGTCCGGCAGGACAGAGGGGGGCGCTGTCCCGCCAGCCTCAGAAAGGATTGTAGCCCAATGAGCGATGACCTTCCCATCCTCTCTCCCATCGAAGCGCGCGTGCTCGGCTGCCTGATCGAGAAGAAGGAGCTGACGCCGGATGTCTATCCGCTGACGCTCAATGCGGCACTTGCGGCGGCCAACCAGAAAACGGCGCGCGAGCCGGTGATGTCGGTCGAACTTGGCGAGGTCAGAAGGGCGCTTGGCCAGCTCGAGCAGAAGGGCCTCGTCAGGCAGGTGTTCGCGTCGCGCGTCGAGCGCTACGAGCATGTCGTGGCGCAGCGCTTTTCCCTGACCTCGGCGCAGATCGCGCTGCTCGGCCTGTTGCTGCTGCGCGGCCCGCAGACGGCCTATGAATTGCTGGCACGAAGCGAGCGTATGGCGCGGCTGCCGTCGATCGACGAGCTTCGCGGCAACCTCGATCTGCTGATCGGCCGCCGGCCACCGTTGGTGCAGCAGATCGATCGCGGGCCAGGCCAGCGCGAAGATCGCTATGTCCATCTGCTCAGCGGGCCAGTGGAGGCGTTGGCGGCCTCGGCGCTATGGCAACCACCGGCAGCGGCGCCCGACCTCGAAGCGCGCGTGCGTGCGCTGGAGGAAGAGCTTGCGGCGCTGCGTGCACGCCTCGAGGTGCTCGCTGGCGAAAGAAGCCAATAATCATTCGAGATGTCGGAGGGACAGCGCCCCCCTCTGTCCTGCCGGACATCTCCCCCACATGGGGGGAGATTGGATGTCACGTCGGCCTTCGCCAATCTCAAACGTTGAAAGATTGCGGGACGGCGAAGCTGCCAATCTCCCCCCTCGTGGGGGAGATGTCCGGCAGGACAGAGGGGGGCGCGACGGATCGCCAGCCTCTGGAAAAGCAAAACGCCGGCTCTGGGCCGGCGTTTTCCTGGCAAAGTGGTCTGCTCACCCGAGCCTGGCGTCGAGCGATACTTTGATGGCGCCGAGCGCTTTTGAAACCGGGCATTCGGCCTTGGCCTTCTCGGCCAATTCCTTGAACTTGGCGGCATCGATGCCCGGTACCTTGCCGACCAGCGTGATCGCGCTGCCAGTGATGCCGGTGCCGGGAACCAGCGTTACCACGGCCTTGGCGTCGAGCTCGGCGGCCGGAGTGCCGTTCTCGGCGAGAAAATGCGAAAGCTGCATGGCGTAGCAGCCGGCATGGGCGGCGGCGATCAGCTCCTCCGGGTTGGTGCCGGATTTGCCGCTCTCATCCTCGAAACGCATCTTGGCTGAATAGGGCGTGCCCTTCAGCGTCCCGCTCTGGGTTTCGAGTGTGCCTTTGCCTTCCTTGAAACTGCCTTTCCAAACGGCGTTGGCGGTGCGGTCCATCAATTCCTCCTTGATTGTCGTGGCTGAGCCCGTGATCGGCATCCAGTCGACTATAGCGCGCGCGGGAGCGAAGGCCACCCGCGCTTTCGTATCGGCGGCAGCATGGTCGGGCAAAATCGCTCGGGAAAATATCGCAAAAAAATATGCGTGCAAAAAATGTCGACTTCCATCTGTCCCGGCCGTCCTGCGGGCGGCCATGAAATTGGTGGCCGGATGGAGGACCACATGAACAATCTGTTTTCTGCTCACCCGACAAGCACCAGCCACAGGGCCGGTGAACAACAAGCCGACTGGTCGCGCGTGCCGCCTTCCGGCTTCGGCCGGCTGCTTGCGGCGATTGCCATCATCGGCATTGCGGTGTCCTTTCTGGATTATGCAGCGGGGCTCGACTATGCCGCCGCCAAAGGCCCGGCCAATGTTTCCGTAGCCTCGTCCTACGGTCCAACCCAGGAATGGAGGTAAAGATGAAATACGTTTGCCTGGTCTACGGTGAAGAAAAAGATCTCTACGCAATGACGCCTGCGAGGCTAGCCAAGCTCGACGCCGATTCACTGGCCTATGACAGGTCGGTGGCGCAAAGCGGACGGCTGGTCATAGCGCAGGCGCTGCAATCGGTGAAGACGTCGAAGACCGTGCGCCGGCGCAAAGGCAAGCGGCTGGTTACCGACGGCCCCTTCGCCGAAACCAAGGAGCAGTTGCTCGGTTTTGTCATGATCGAGGCCGAGGATCTCGACGAGGCGCTGGAGATCGCCGGCGGCATTCCGCTGGCCGAAATCGGCACGATCGAGGTGCGGGCGATCTACAACGTGCCGGGGTCGTAGGGATGTCGGCGGCCGGCGACTGGCGCAGGCTGTCGGTTTCTTCAATCGGCGCAACTTTTGCGTGTTGAAGCGAAGCAATACTTCTCCTATCGTCGCCCGAGATTGGGGGATCTTGGGGCATGCATATATTGATTGCTGCAATCGGCCTGCTGGGGGCAGCGGCGTTCTGGTGGTACCGGCTGAAGACCATGAACGACGCGGCGCGTGAGGTTGCCGACGTCGTTGGCCGCGTCCAGGGCAACGTCCGCCGCAAGAAACTGCGCAAGCAGGCGGCGCTCTCGCCGCTGACGGCGATCGACGATCCGGTCGTGGCCGCCGCGACGCTGATCACCGCCATCGTTTCCGAACATGGTCCTGTGCTGCCGCAACGCGAAGCTGCCATTCGATCGGTGATCTCGGAGATTGCCGACAAAAAACAGACCGATGAAGCGGTGATCTACGCCAAATGGGCGGCATCGCAAATCGACGACGCCACGGTCGTCATCGACAAGCTGGCACCGTTCCTGCGGGAACGGCTCGACGCGGCCGAAAGGAGCGATCTGCTGCGGATGGTCAGCCGTGCGGCGGAAGCCGGCGGGCAAAACCTGCAAATTCCCGACCAGCGCATGCTGCGACTGCGCCAGAAGCTGGGCTTCGAGGTCAACTAAGTTCCCTGACACGGAAATTTGGCAGACCGCATGGCGATTAAGCCGAGACGCCTGATCGCTTCGTCATCCTGGCGCGAAGCAAGGAGCGAAGCGACGCGGCGCAGACCCCAGGATCCATGCCGTGACCTTAAGGCGTCGCGACGGTGCAGAATTCTGCTCCGCTGCATTCTTCGTCTCAGGTCACGGCATGGATCTTGGGTCTTCTCTCCGCTTCGCGTTGCTACGCCCAAGGATGACGAAGTTGGGGGAGCATCAGGGCCTGTTTAGATCGCCTCGCCTTTCAATAGTTTCGGCGTGTCGCCGGACAGACCCGACGCCTGGCGGATGAAAAAGCCCTTCAGCCGCGGCATGCGCTCGACGAGGCCGAGGCCGATGTCGCGCAAAGTGCGCAGCGGGCCGAAATCGTTGGAAAACAGCCGGTTCAGCACATCGGTGGTGATGCCCATCTGCACCGTGTCGAAACGGCGCCATTGCTGGTAGCGCTCGAGCACGTCCAGCGCGCCGATGTCCTGGCCGAGCCGGTCGGCTTCGACCACCACTTCGGCAAGTGCAGCCACGTCCTTGAAGCCGAGATTGAGGCCCTGGCCGGCGATCGGATGAATGCCGTGGGCGGCGTCGCCGGCCAAGGCGATGCGCGGCACGACGAAGGCGCGCGCAATGGTCAGCCCGAGCGGCCAGGCGCGGGGCTTGTCGGCGATATGGATTTCGCCGAGCTTGAGGCCAAAGCGGTGCTCGAGCTCATATTCCAGGACCAGGGTGTCGCCCGCGACCAGCTTTTCGGCATCCTGCGACCGTTCGACCCAGACGATTGACGAACGGTTGGTACCGTCCTTGCCCGGCTTGAGTGGCAGCGTGGCAAAGGGGCCGGCTGGCAGAAAATGCTCTTCGGCGCGGCCGTTGTGCGGCCGCTCATGCGCCACCGTGCAGACGATGCCGGACTGCCCATACTCCCATTTCACCGTCTTGATGCCGGCCATGTCGCGCAGCTTCGAGTTGACGCCGTCGGCGGCGACCAGCAGGCGCGCTTTCAGCGTCGCGCCATCGGCAAGATGCACGGTGATGCCGGCACCGTTGATGTCGAAGGCGCTGACGGCGACGCCTTCGATGATGCCGATGCCGAGTTGTTCGGCGCGCCGGCGCAAGGCGCCGTTCAAATCCTTGTTGGCGACCATATGCGCAAAGGGTTCTCCGGGCGCGATCTCGCCGTCGAAGGTGAGGAACACTGGGCGGACCGGATCGGATGTGCGTGAATCGGTGACGATCATTTCGGTAATCGCCTGTGCCTCCGGCGCGATCTCGTTCCAGACGCCGAGCTGGTCGAGCATGCGGCACGCGGCGGCGGCAATCGCCGAGGCGCGGCCGTCCTTTTGCCAGACCCCGGCGGGTGCTGCATCGACGACGGCAACGGCAAGGCTCGGCCGCGCCTGCTTCAGCGATACGGCGGCGGCCAAGCCGATATAGCCGGCGCCGGCGACCAGAACGTCGAGCGAATTCTTGCTGTCCACCATGGCAATTCCTTTCGCAGCCTGACTGTCGCCGGGCATTCCGCCCTTGACTGCCCGCTGTTCCTGTCGGAAACCGCCATGGTAATTTTGCGGCGAGGTCAAGATGACGGCAGCCATGGACGAGCTTCTCGGCATTCTCGACCTCGAGCAGCTGGAACACAATCTGTATCGTGGTCGCAGCCCCAAGCTCGACTGGCAGCGCATCTTCGGCGGCCAGACCATCGCCCAGGCGCTGGTCGCCGCGCAGCGAACGGTCGAGCCCGAGCGCCATGTGCACTCGCTGCACGGTTATTTCATGCGGCCGGGCGACACCAAGGTGCCGATCATCTACGAGGTCGACCGCATCCGTGACGGCGGCTCCTTCACCACGCGCCGCGTCGTGGCGATCCAGCACGGCCAGGCGATCTTTTCGCTGGAAGCCTCGTTCCAGCAGGATGAGGTCGGCCTGGAACATCAGGTGCCGATGCCGCAGGACGTGCCGGCGCCCGACACGTTGCTGTCGCAGCGCGAGTTGCTGGGCAAGTTCGGCGAAGCGGTGCCCGACGGCATCAAGCGCTATTGGGAGCGCGACCGGCCGATCGAGATGAAGCCGGTGATGCTGAAGCATTATACCAGCCGGGAAAAGCTCGAGCCGAAGCAGAACATCTGGATCCGCACGACCGGCCCGGTGCCGGCCGACCGCGCCACGCAGGCGGCCGTGCTCGCCTACCTCTCCGACATGACGCTGCTCGACACCTCGACCTTTGCCCATGGCCGCGCCATTTTCGATCGCGATATCCAGGCGGCCAGCCTCGACCACGCCATGTGGTTCCACCGCAGCCACCCGCTCGACGACTGGATGCTGTACACGCAAGACAGCCCGTCGACGCAAGGATCGCGCGGCTTTACCCGCGGCTCGCTGTTTGCGCGCGACGGCACCTTGATCGCCTCCGTTGCCCAAGAAGGACTCATCCGGCTGAAGCGGCCGCCTGCGGAGTAGGCATTTTTCGAAATTTGCCTATTTTTTGAGCATATGCACTGCCGCGCCTGTGAACAGGCAGTCGACAAACCTTCCCGATTTCGTTGTTTAACAACAGCTTAACACCCTGCTTCGGCAATTGGCACGGAGCTTGAATCCTAGCGGGCACTCTCCGGCTCTCATGGGGATCGGCGAAGTCGTGCAAACGCGGGGACCCGCAACAGCAAAGGGTGAAACCTTATGAAGATCGTGATGGCAATCATAAAGCCGTTCAAGCTCGACGAGGTGCGCGAGGCGCTCACCGCAGTCGGCATCCAGGGCCTGACCGTCACCGAGGTAAAAGGCTACGGACGGCAGAAGGGGCACACGGAAATCTATCGCGGGGCGGAATACGCGGTCAGCTTCCTGCCGAAGATCAAGATCGAAGTCGCGGTCGCTGTCGACATGGTCGACAAGGCCGTCGAAGCCATCACCGCGGCGGCCAAGACCGGCCAGATCGGCGACGGCAAGATCTTCGTTTTCGGCATCGACCAGGCGGTGCGCATTCGCACCGGCGAAACAGACACCGACGCGCTTTGAGCTGCGGATACGTATTCCAATGGAGAGTTCAATGAATATTCCTTCCACCTTGAAGATAACGGGACGCGCGGCCGTTTTGGGCTCGCTCGCTCTCGCTGCACTGGGCACGGTTGCTGCGTTCGCGCAGGAAGCGGCACCGGCAGCACCGGCTGCGCCTGCGCCCGCGCTCGACACCGGCAACACCGCCTGGATGCTGACCTCGACGGCGCTGGTGCTGATGATGACCATCCCGGGCCTGGCGCTGTTTTACGGCGGCATGGTGCGCAAGAAGAACGTGCTCGCCACCATCATGCAGAGCTTTGCCATCACCTGCCTGGTGACGGTGCTGTGGTTCATGTTCGGCTACTCGCTGGCCTTCTCGGATGGCGGCGGCATGAATGCCTATCTCGGCGGCTTCTCGAAATTCTTCCACAACGGCATCACCACCTCGTCGCTGTGGCTGCCGGGCGTGGCGAACATCCCTGAGTTCGTCTTCTCGATGTTCCAGATGACCTTCGCCATCATCACGCCGGCGCTGATTGCCGGCGCCTTCGCCGAACGCATGAAGTTCTCGGCGCTGCTCATCTTCATGGGCGCGTGGCTGCTGGTGGTCTACGCCCCGATCGCGCACTGGGTGTGGGGCGGCGGCTTCCTCGGCACAGCCGGCGTTCTCGATTTCGCCGGCGGCACGGTTGTGCACATCAATGCCGGTGTTGCCGGCCTGGTCTGCGCGCTGGTTCTCGGCAAACGTGAAGGCTACGGCACCACCAACATGGCGCCGCACAACCTCGTCTACTCCGTCATCGGCGCTTCGCTGCTGTGGGTTGGCTGGTTCGGCTTCAACGCCGGCTCGGAGCTGGCCGCCGACGGCCTTGCCGGTGCCGCGATGCTGAACACCCAGGTTGCCGCAGCCGCTGCGGCGCTCGCCTGGATGTTCGCCGAATGGATCGTCGCCAAGAAGCCGAGCGTTCTCGGCATCATCTCGGGCGCCGTCGCCGGCCTGGTCGCGGTGACGCCGGCTTCCGGCTTCGTCAATCCGACCGGCGCCTTCATCGTCGGCATCGTCGCCGGCGTGCTGTGCTACGTCTCGGCCGTCAAGCTCAAGCACGCGTTCGGCTATGATGACTCGCTCGATGCGTTCGGCGTGCATGGCATCGGCGGCATCATCGGTGCATTGCTGACCGGCGTGCTCGCCGATCCGGCGATCAACAGCCTCGGCTCGGGTGCTTCTGTCGGCAAGCAGCTCTACGGTATCGTCTTCACCATCCTGTGGACGGCATTCGCGAGCTTCGTGATCCTCTACATCGTCAAGGCGCTGGTCGGCCTGCGTCCCTCCACCCAGGAAGAGGTCGAAGGCCTCGACATCAGCCAGCACGGCGAAGTGGTGCCGTAAGGTTTATTGGCTGGCACCGGCGTTTTGCCGGTGCCGGGAAGATCCCGTCGTGATGCTCCCGAAAGGGCTCACGCCTTGAGGCCCGGAAACCTTCCGGGCCTCTTTTTTGTGTGCAGGCGGTCGTTATGGCTCGATCACAATCGCTTGATCAAGGTGGCTCGATCCGCCGGCGGCGTGAAACAGCTGCGCCCTTCCCTGGGACGCAGATTGCCCATGGTTAATGCGCCCTTAACCTTCCCGCCGCTAGTCTGACAGCCGAATCTGCCGTGTTGCGCGTCCGCGCCCGGCCGGGCAACGACAGACGAGGAAGAGCATGCGTTCAGGGGCTTCAGCATCGCTTGCGCTGGCCGATACGGAGCGCGGCATCCGGTCGTTCGCGAGGCGCCAGGTCGGGCGGCTGGTCGGTGCCGGGCTCTTTGCTCTGGTTGGCTTCGGCGTCGCCGCCCTTGCCACCTGGAACGTCGCCGATCCGAGCTTTTCGCACGCCACCGACAATATCGTCACCAATGCAATGGGTTATGCCGGCGCCGTCTTTTCCGACATCGCCATGCAGTTCTTCGGACTTGCCGCCGTTGCGGCGCTGGTGCCGGCGGTGATCTGGGGATTTCTGCTGTTTACCGCGCGCGGTGTCGACCGCCTGCCGAAACGGGCGCTGGCCTGGTTCGGGTTTTCGCTGCTTGGCGCAGCAATTGCCGGCTGCGTGGTGCCGCCCAAGACCTGGCCGCTGCCGACCGGCCTCGGCGGCGTCTTCGGCGATATGGTGCTCAACATTCCCGGCCTGATCATCGGCGGCTATCCGACCGGCCTCGTTGCCAGCGTGCTCGCCGTGCTCCTGGCAGCGCCGGCGCTGTGGGTATTCTTGTATGGCTCGGCGCTGATTTCACGCAAGAACGGCTTCGCCGTCCTCGAACAGCCTGCCGTGCCCGACCCGCAGGACGACCTGCTTTTCGACAATGAAGAGGACGAGGGCGACGAAGGCATATTGGCGCTTGGCGCCATCACCCACTGGTGGCTGTCGCTGCGAGCCTATCTGCGCCGCCGCGCCGCGCGCCGGCGCGAGCGCGACGATTTCGAGCCGGAGATGGAGCCGCGCCCCAGCGCCTGGCGGCGGGCGGCCGAACGGGTCGAATCGGCCGAGTTCGCCGAGGCGCGGATGAGCCCGGGCGGGCGCGCCCGCGTCGAGCCGGAATTCTTCGCCGCCATGGTCAACGACCGCAGCGCCTCGATCGACCCCGACGATGCCGACGTCTTCGACGATGAGGATGACATGGATTTTGCACCGGAGCCCGCGGGCCAACGACGCAGCGCCCCGACAGCGCAGGTTCAGAATTTCCGCTCCGATGCGGCGACGCGCGTCGCAGCGCCGGCACCCCGCCCGGCTCCGGGCGCCCGCGTCCAGCGCGAGGCGCAGACCACACTGATCGGCTCGGAAAGGTTTGAAATGCCGTCGCTGCATTTCCTGTCCGAGCCGAAGAATGTCGTGCGCGATGCCAGCCTGTCGAAGGACGCGCTGGAGCAGAATGCCCGCCTGCTCGAGGGCGTGCTGGAGGATTTCGGCGTCAAGGGCGAGATCATCCATGTGCGTCCCGGCCCGGTCGTCACGCTTTATGAACTGGAGCCGGCGCCCGGCATCAAATCGTCGCGGGTCATCGGCCTTTCCGACGACATCGCCCGCTCGATGAGCGCGATCGCCTGCCGTGTCGCCGTGGTGCCAGGCCGCAACGCCATCGGCATCGAGCTGCCGAACGCCAAACGCGAGACCGTCTATCTCAGGGAGATACTCGCCAGCCGCGATTTCGAAACGACAAAGTCCAAGCTGGCGCTGGCGCTCGGCAAGACCATCAATGGCGAGGCGGTCATCGTCGACATTGCCAAGATGCCGCACGTGCTGGTCGCCGGCACCACCGGCTCGGGCAAGTCCGTCGCCATCAACACCATGATCCTGTCGCTGCTCTACCGGCTGACGCCGCAGGACTGCCGGCTGATCATGATCGATCCAAAGATGCTGGAGCTCTCGGTCTATGACGGCATTCCGCATCTTCTGACACCGGTGGTCACCGATCCGAAGAAGGCGGTGGTGGCGCTGAAATGGACCGTGCGCGAGATGGAGGACCGCTACCGCAAGATGTCCAAGGTCGGCGTCCGCAACATCGACGGGTTCAACGCGCGCGTGCAGCAGGCCGAGAAAAAAGGCGAAAGAATCTCGCGCACCGTGCAGACCGGCTTCGACCGCCAGACCGGCGAAGCGATCTACGAGACAGAGAATCTCGACCTCGAGCCGATGCCCTACATCGTCGTCATCATCGACGAGATGGCCGATTTGATGATGGTCGCCGGCAAGGACATCGAAGGCGCGGTGCAGCGCCTGGCGCAGATGGCGCGCGCCGCCGGCATCCATGTCATCATGGCGACGCAGCGGCCGTCGGTCGATGTCATCACCGGCACTATCAAGGCGAATTTCCCGACCCGTATCTCGTTCCAGGTGACGTCGAAGATCGACAGCCGCACCATCCTGGGCGAGCAGGGCGCCGAGCAGCTGCTCGGCATGGGCGATATGCTCTACATGGCCGGCGGCGGCCGCATCCAGCGCGTGCACGGTCCCTTCGTCTCCGACGACGAGGTGGAGAAGATCGTCGCACATCTGAAGCTGCAGGGCGTGCCGGAATATCTCGACGCCATCACCGAGGACGACGACAAGGATGACGACGAGCCGTCGGGCAAAGGCAGTGGCGGCGGCGACGGCGGCAATTTCGAGGATTCCGACGATCCCTACGACCAGGCGGTTGCGGTGGTGCTGCGCGACGGCAAGGCCTCGACCAGCTACATCCAGCGCCGGCTCGGCATCGGCTACAACCGCGCCGCCTCGATCATCGAGAAGATGGAGAAGGAAGGCATTGTCGGCCCGGCCAATCATGCCGGAAAACGCGAAATCCTGGTGCCGACGGAGGACGACAAGTTCTAGAGCCCGCGCCGGCAACCTTGAACCTTTTGGCGCGTTGCAACGGACCGGCGCCGTGCGGCCCGCCAAACTTAAGCCCAACTGGGGGGCCAGACCAATATAACGAGCAAGCAATCAGATGATGGTGACCGGCATGAAAAACGCAACTCTCGCCCCAAGCAGGGATTTCGCCCCAACCCGCCGGCAGGTGCTCGGCCTCGGTCTGGTCCTGGCCGGTGCGGCGGCCGCCAATCTCGTGCCCGGCTTCCAGCTGCTGGCGGCGGCGCAAGCAGCGGTTCCGGCGACGGCGCAGAAGATCGCCGATCATTTCTCCTCGGTCAAATCGATGAGCGGCGAGTTCGTGCAGTTCGGACCCAAGGGCGAGCAGACCGGCGGCAAGTTCTTTCTGGAACGGCCGGGCAAGATCCGCTTCAATTATGATGGCGCCTCGAATTTCAGGGTGATTTCCGACGGCAAGTCGGTGGTCATCCTCAACAAGAAGCTGCGGACCTCTGACCTCTACCCGCTGTCGAAGACGCCGCTGAAGCTGCTGCTCGACGACAAGATCGATCTCTCGGGCGGACGCGTCAGAAGCGTCAAGGAAGAGGACGACCTCACCACCATCCAGCTTGCCGACAAATCGGTGTTCGGCAATTCGAAGATCACCATGATGTTCGATCCGAAATCCTATGAATTGCGGCAGTGGACCATCACCGATGCGCAAGGCAAGGATACGACGGTGATGATCTTCAACACCAAGGAGGGCGTCAGCTTCGCCCCCGACACCTTCGCCATCGACTATACGGCGAACCGCGAGCTGAACACCAAGACGCGGTAGCTTTCTACCGCTAAGGGGCCTTCCGCGTTGGTGCGGGCGGCTTGTTTTTGCGGTGCGCGGCTGGCAGTAGTTTCCGCGATTGACTTCCGTCGGAGCCATCCGGCGGATATTGCGTTGTCCGGAACCCCACATGCCGTTTTCCATCGCTACCTGGAACATCAACTCCGTCCGGCTGCGCATGCCGATCGTCGAGCGCCTGCTGGTCGAGCAGGCGCCGGACGTGCTCTGCCTGCAGGAAACCAAGGTTCCGGACGAATTGTTTCCGGAGAAGGCGTTCCGCAAGCTCGGCTACGAGCACATCGCCTTCCATGGCCAGAAGGGCTATCACGGCGTTGCGACGGTGGCACGGCGGCCGATCGAGATGGTCGAAAGGCGCCGCTTCTGCGAGATCGACGACAGCCGGCATCTGTCGGTCACCGTCAAGGCCGGCGGCAAAACGATCCTGCTGCACAATTTCTACGTTCCGGCCGGCGGCGATGAGCCCGACCCGGCCGTCAACCGCAAGTTCAAGCACAAGCTCGATTTCGTTGCCGAGATGAACGCCGTCCGGGCCGAGCATGACGAGCATTCCGGCTCGATCCTGGTCGGCGATCTCAACATCGCGCCGCTCGAGCACGATGTCTGGTCGCACAAGCAGCTCCTCAACGTCGTCAGCCATACGCCGGTCGAGACGGAAAACTTCGAGGCGATGCGGCTCGCCGGCGACTGGATCGACCTGATGCGGCTCAATGTGCCTTACGAGGAGAAACTCTACACCTGGTGGAGCTATCGCGCCCAGGATTGGCAGGCCTCAAATCGCGGCCGCCGCCTCGACCATATCTGGTCGTCGCCAAACCTGGTGCCGCATTTTGCCGGCTATGAAATCCTGCGGCCGGCGCGCGGCTGGGAACGGCCCTCGGACCATGTGCCGGTGATCGGGCGTTTCAACCTCGACTAGCTTTGTCTCGCCTTAACAACTCAACGGAACCTGAAGCTATCCGCAATGTAGTCGGGACGGGCGTTCAGCGTGGCGAAAACGTCCTCCAGGTCAGGCGCCCCCGCCAATATGCCCGACAGGACCAGCGTCGTCGCGACGCCGACGCCGTTGCCGCCGGCGATGTCGTGCTCGACGCTGTCGCCGACGCAGACCACGCTGTCGCGCTCCGGGTGACCCGCCAGCGCCAGCGCTGCCTCGAATATCTGCGGATTGGGCTTGCCAATGCGCGCCACGCTGCCGCCGAGGCTCTCATAGAGATCGGCGAGCCGGCCGGCGCCGAAGCGAGGGCCGACGGCAGTCAGCATGATCTTGTCGGGGTTGGTGCAGAAGCATGGCACCCGGCGCGCCGCCGCCGGGCCAAGAAGCCGGCGATAATGGTCGAGGTCGTAGCGATCGCCCTCGCTGGCGGAAATCAGCACCAGTTCTGCATCGTCGCCGTCCTTGGCCAGGACGAAGGGCAGGCCGTCGACAGCCGAACGGTCATTGTCGCGGCGGATCAGCAGGCATTTTGTCTGCGGGCGCAGGGCTCCGGAGGCCGCCATTTGGTGGAAGGAGCGCCACGCCACCTCGCCGGAGGAGACAAAGTGATCCCAGCTTCCCGGTTCGAAGCCGAGCTTCAGCAGGCGGCGCTCATTGGGTTGCGCCCGCTTGCCGGAATTCGAGATCAGCACGATGGTCTTGCCGGCGCGCTTGAGTGCCGACAGGGCTTCGACAGCACCTGGATAGGCGCTGGTGCCGTCGTGCAGCACACCAAACTGGTCGAGCAGGAACACCTGATAGCGGTCGATCAGTGCGGCGATGCCATCGAGGTGTTGAATTGCCTTGGCCGTCATAAAAGCCCCGCTGCGCTTGCGCCCATCAGCGCCAGCCGCGCCGTGCCGGCAGCGGCCTCCTCCGAAAGCGCCGGCACGAGAGCGACGCCAAGCTTGCGCTGCCGGATCGCTGTCCAGGCCGGATTGGCCGCACCGCCGCCGACGCTCCTGACCGATGTCAGCCGGGGGGCGCCGAGTTCGGCAAGCCGGCGATAGCCGAGCGCTTCGATCGCCGCAATACCCTCGAACATCGCTTTCAGATAATCGGCGTCGTCGGCGGGCCGCGGCTCGAGGCGTGGCGGCAGTGCCGGATCGGCTATGGGGAAGCGTTCGCCCGGTGCCGGCAGCGGGTAATAATCGAGGCCGGTCTCGGTTGCCGGGTCGATCTTTTTGCTGAGGTCGACAATGCGGGCGACGGGGAAATGCTGGGCCAGCACCTTGCCGCCGGAGTTCGAGGCGCCGCCCGCCAGATAAATGTCTCCCAGCCTATGGCTGTAGATGCCGAACTGCGGCGCCGAGATCGGCCGGTCGGAGAGGATCTTGATGGTCAGCGATGAGCCGAGCGCGGTGACGCCGTCGCCCGCGTCACTCGCACCGGTCGCCAGAAACGATGCACAGCCGTCGGTGGTGCCGGCGACGACAACCACGTCACGCGGCAGGCCGAACACTTTCGCGGCGCTGGCGGTGAGCGTGCCCGTGACATCGCCCGGCCGCACGACGCGGGGTAGAAGATCCACACGCATGCCGGTCGCCGCGATCCAGTCGGGCCAGCGCCGGGCCTCGACGTCGTAGCCGGTTTTGAGGGCGTTGTTCTCGTCGCTGACATCGAAGCGGCCGGAAAACTGTCCGGCGATCCAGTCGGCCTGGTGCAGCACAGTGGCGATGCCGGGCAGGTGCTGGAAAGACAGCGCCTTGGCGAGACCGGACGTCGCCCCGAGTGCAGCGCTCGTTGCCGGTGCCGCGCCGGCTATTGCAGTCAGAAGAGTGTCGTCAGCGACCTTGTCGTTGTACATCAGCGGTTCGGCCAGCGGCCGCCCGCCGCCGTCGACCGGCAGCAGCGTGCCCGACGTACCGTCGACGGCGATCGAGCGCACTGCCGCGCGATCGATGCATTTGAGCAGTTCCGCCAACGTCGCACCGACCGCCTCCCACCATATTGCGGGGTCGCGGCCGTTCAGCCCAAATCGCTCGAGGGCAATAGCGGAATGCGCGGCAATGGAAAAGTCCGGGCGCATGGCGACGGCGCGCACGCCGGATGTGCCGATGTCGATGCCGATGGCAAGCGGGCCAGTTGATAGCGGGCTTGACGAACGCGGCATGTCAGCTGCCTCCGGCATTGAGTTTCTGGCGATATTTTTCGGCGTCCCAGTTGATCAGCTCGTCATTCTCTGCCGCTGTCAGATAATTCAGCTTCGCCGCGACATCGACCCGCGCCATGACATCGGAAAGGCAGCGCTGCATGGCGTCGGCACCGGCGCCGGCGTCGCCGCGCATCAGCACGCCCTGGCCGGGAAACAGGATCGCCACGGGTGCGGCGCCGCAGCGCTCGATGACGCGCTTCACATCCTCACCCGGTCTCGCCACGACCGAGCCTTCGCCGAGAAAGATGACGTGGTCGGGGTAGAGGCTGCCCCCTGACGCCATGCGGCAGCTTTCGGGGTCGATCGCCACCGCATGCGCTTCGACTTCGGCCGGCAGTCTGTAGGCGCTGCCGCCGGCGCGCGCCGTCAATGCCGCGATGTCCGGTTCCGCCACCTGGCGCGGCGGCCGCGCCAGCAGCCGTGTCACACGCCGCAGCAGCATGTCGGCCGCGGCGACGGTCTCGGCCGCAACGACCAGACCGTGATTGCCGAGGATCAGGATATCCACGCCTGGCCGCAGGCGCTCGGCGATGCCCTGGGCAAGCGGCAGTCCCGGCCGGCGATAGGGAACATACGCCCATTGGTGGCCGTCGAGCCGCCTGGCGGCCTCGGCCTCGCAGTCGGCCTGCACGGCCAGCGAAATGGTCTCGACGCAGTGGACATGCAAAACGATGCGCTGCCGCATCAGCGCATGCACGGTGGTCTCGATCGACGGGCGCAAGCCGCGTGGGTTGAGGGCGCCGACGGTGAAGGCCTGTGGCTGTTCGGCGGCCGGGTCGCCCCGTTCGATGGCGTCGAGCAATGGCGGGATGCCGACCGGCACCATGATGTCTGCGGTGAGCGCGTCCTTCAGCCAGGTGCCGGAGGCCTTGATCCAGAGCGTGTCGCCGGCTTTCAGCGAGGTGTTGCCGCCGGCGGCCTGGGTCAGATGCGGGTCGCTGCCGATCTCGGCCGAAAGCGACCGCAGCGCTGCCAGTTCCTGCGCATCCGCACTGATCGTCATCGAAATTCCTCCACACACCGGCCGCGTGGCCACGGCTTTGGACGTCCCGTTGCCTGGACGAAGACCGACGCTGGTATCGCAGATGCGAGTAAGTTACGTCAACAGTGATGTTATCGCGTCAAATCAGGCTTGCAATCAGCGGGGCGTTGAGTAAGTTGCACCAATTGCCGTGCAAAATGGCATGCCGTGCAAAATGCTTGGGAGGCAAGCGCATTGGGAGGTAAGGATTGAGCGACTCCGGCCGCCAGCGCCAGATCGTCGAGCTTTTGCGGGACCGGCCTTTCGCATCGGTGCGTGAGCTGCAGGAGCGGCTTGGCGTGTCGGCGGCGACGGTGCGGCGCGACATCGACAAGATCGACGAGGCCGGCGAAGCGCGCAAGGTTTATGGCGGCATCTCGGCGCTTGATGGCGCTTCGCAAGCCGGCGTCGCCTATGCAAGGCCCTATGACGAGAACCGCGACCTCGCCGTCGAGGCCAAGCGGCAGATCGCCGCTCTCGCCGCCACCATGGTGCGCGACGGCGACGCGGTCATCGTGCATGGCGGTTCGACCTGCTTCCATCTCGGCGTCAAGCTCGCCGACCGAAACATCCGGCTCTACACCAACTCGATGCCGCTCGCGGCCTATCTCAGCGACCACGGCCATTGCAGCCTGACGGTCGCCGGCGGCGAACTGCACCGCGAGCCGGGCATCATCCATTCGCTGACTCAGACGGTGCCGTTCTACGCCTCGAAGTTCTTTCTCGGCGCGCAAGGCATCGGCCAGGAAGGCCTTCTGGAATCGCATCCGCTGCTGGTCCGCTCAATCGTCGAGCTCAGCCTCTGCGCCGACCAGATCGTCGTGCTAGCCGACAGCCGCAAATTGTCGATCCACGCGCGCAACGTGGCGCTGCCGCTGTCGCGGATCGGCACGCTGGTCACCGATGACGGCCTGTCCGACGCCGATGCGCGCATGCTTGAGGATGCCGGCGTCACGGTGCGGATCGCCGCTTCCTCGGGAGGCGCCTAGTGAACATCGCCGTCCTCGATTTCGGCAAGACCAATTCGAAGCTGTTCGTCTTCGGCCAGGACGGACAGATCCTCGACGAGCGCCGCACCCAGCCGAGCTGGATCCGCAAAGACGGCTTCAGCGTGCTCGACGAGCCAGCGCTGCACGAATGGGCGGCTCGCGCCATCGATGATGCAGTCGACACGCACGGCGTGGAAGGGCTGATGGTATCCGGCCATGGCTGCACTTTCGCGTTGGTCGACGAAGCCGCGCTGACGCATCCGATCCTCGATTACGAGCAGGAACCGCCAGCTGAAATCGCCGCGCAGATCGACCGCCGCATTCCGGATTTTGCCGAGACCTTTTCGCCGCGCCTGCCGCTTGGCTTCAACTATGGCCGCCACATGTTGTGGCTGAAGCAGGTGGAGCCCGGTGCCTTCGCCGCAGCGAAATCGATCCTCGGCTACCCCCAATATTGGAGCTGGCGCCTTGGCGGCCGGCCGGTATCGGAAGTGTCGTATCTCGGCTGCCACTCGCATTTATGGGCGCCGCGCAAGCGCGATTTCAGCTCGCTGGTCGATGCCGAGGGCTGGCGCGGCCAGATGCCCGCCTTCGAGCGTGCCGGCGCGGTGATCGGCGAGCAGCGCTTCGGTCAGGCCGCGAAGCCGGTCGCCATCCATAATGGCGTGCACGACAGCAATGCCGCGCTCCATGCCTACCGCCGGCAGCAGCTCGGGCCGGTGACCGTGGTCTCGACCGGCACCTGGGTGGTCGTGCTCAATCCGGACTGTCCGCTCGATGCACTCGATGGCGAGCGCGACATGCTGGTCAATGTCGATGTCGATGGCGGCCCGGTGCCGACCATCCGCTTCATGGGCGGCCGCGAATTCGCGACGATCAGCGCCGGCTGGCAGGGCGCAATCGCGCCGTCATCGATACAACGGGTGATCGACGCCGGCATCATGGCGCTGCCGAGCTTCGCGCCCGGCGGCCCGATGCCGCACCGACGCGGCGAATTGGTCGGGCGTACGCCCAATGGCGAGGAACGCGCGGCGATGGCGCTGCTCTATGTCGCGTTGATGGTCGATCTGTGCCTCGAGCTGATCCATTCGGACAATACGGTGATCGTCGACGGCGGCCTGAACAATGGCGGGCTGCTTGCCGCGTTGCTGGCGCAGTTGCGGCCCGGGCAGGCCTTCCTTCAGGGCGCAACGCTGGAGGGCAGCGCCACCGGTGCCGCCGCACTTGCCTTCGAAAGCGTCGGACGCGAGTTTGCCACCGAGGCGCCGGAGGCGGTGCATGCGGCAAGCTTCAGCGGCCTTGCCGGTTACCGCAATGATTGGCGCGGCCTTGCCGCCGACCGGGCTGTGGTCAGCGCAGCTGCAGGAGGTGCGCGATGAGCGCCGCCGCCCGGATCGAGACGGTGCGCCAGCCGGTGCTGGAGATGCGCCATATCTCGAAGACGTTCGGTGCGATCCGCGCCTTGCACGATGTGTCGCTGACCGTTCACGCCGGCGAGCTGCACGCGCTGATGGGCGAGAACGGTGCCGGCAAGTCGACGCTGATGAAGGTGCTGTCCGGCGCCTACCGGCCGGACCCCGGCGGCGAGATCCTGATCGACGGCGTGCCGGCCGCCACCGGCGACCCGATCAAGGCGCGCGCGGCCGGCATTGCGGTCATCTATCAGGAGCTGTCGCTGGCGCCAAATCTGTCGGTGGCGCAGAACATTTTTCTCGGCAACGAACCGCGACGGTTCGGCGTCGTCGATCGCGAGCAGTGCAACCGGCGCGCCAGCGAGATCATCGCGCGGCTCGGCGTGGCCTTCTCGGCGCGCACTCCGGTCGCCAGCCTGTCGCTCGGCGAACGCCAGCTGGTCGAAATCGCCCGCGCGCTGTCGACCAATGCGCGCATCATCGTCATGGACGAGCCGACCACGTCACTGACCTCGCGCGAGACCGACCGGCTGTTCGAGGTGATCGCGACGCTGAAGGCGCAAGGCATCGCCATCATCTACATCAGCCACCGCATGGAAGAGGTCTACCAGCTCGCCGATCGCGTCAGCGTGCTGCGCGACAGCGGCTTTGTCGGCACGCTCGACCGTGCCGATCTGAACGCCTCGCGGCTGGTATCGATGATGGTCGGGCGCGATCTGTCGACCTTCTACAAGAAGGATCACCGCCCGCCGGACAGCAAGCGCGCCGTCGCGCTGTCGGTGCGCGGTATGTCGGACGGCAATCTCATCAAGAATTGTTCCTTCGACCTCCACAAGGGCGAGGTGCTGGCACTGGCCGGCCTGGTCGGTTCGGGCCGCACCGAACTGGCACGGCTGATCTTCGGCGCCGACAGGCACATATCGGGCACGCTGGAGCTCGGCGGCAAACCGATATCCATCGGTTCGCCGAGCGAGGCGCTCGATGCCGGCATCGCCTACCTAACCGAGGACCGCAAGCAACTTGGCCTGTTTCTCGACATGTCGATCTCCGACAACATCAGCATGGGCGTGCTGGCAAGGGACGCGAAGGCCGGCGGCCTGCGCGACTTCAATGCTGCCGAAAAGCGCGCCGCCAAGGCGGTGTCGGATCTCTCCATCCGCACCGGCTCAGTGCAGGCCAATGCCGGCTCGCTGTCGGGCGGCAACCAGCAGAAGGTCCTGCTCGCCCGCCTGTTGGAAACCGAGCCGCAGGTCGTCATCCTCGACGAGCCGACCCGCGGCGTCGATGTCGGGGCGAAGTCGGAGATCTACCGGCTGATCGACAACCTGGCCAAGAAAGGCATCGCCATCCTGATGATCTCCAGCGAACTGCCGGAGGTGACCGGCATCGCCGACCGCGTGCTGGTGATGCGCGACGGCACCATTGCCGGCGAGGTGACGGCGTCGAAGGGCGAGCCGCTGCGGCAGGAAGCGATCATGGAACTTGCAACGGGAGCGGCTCAGCGATGACCGACAAGGTGGCCGACACGATGAAAGCGGACGACCGGGCGGTCGGCAGGAGCACGAGGTGGCGTACCGCCATCGCCGCACTCGGCATGCTGCCGATCCTGATCCTGCTGGCGGTCGGCTTCCAGTTCATCAACCCGCGCTTTTTCACCCAGACCAATCTGCTGATCGTCATGCAGCAATCGTCGATCAACATCGTGCTGGCGGCCGGCATGACTTTCGTCATCCTGACCGGCGGCATCGACCTGTCCGTCGGCTCCATCCTTGCCGCCTCGGCGATGGTGGCGGTGATGGTGTCGCTGGTGCCCGATTGGGGACTGCTGGGCGTGCCGGCCGCCATTCTCGTCGGGCTCGGTTTCGGCGTCATCAACGGGCTGCTGATCGCCTATATCAGACTGCCGCCGTTCATCGTCACGCTTGGGTCGCTGACCGCCGTGCGCGGCGTCGCCCGCCTGCTCGGCCAGGACACCACGGTGTTCAACGCGGACCTGCCGTTCGACTTCATCGGCAACGGTTCGCTGTTAGGCATTCCGTGGCTGGTCATCATCGCGCTGGCGGTCGTCGTGCTGTCCTGGCTGGTGCTCAAGCGCACAGTGCTCGGCACCTGGATCTACGCTGTCGGCGGCAATGCCGAGGCCGCCAGGCTGACCGGCATCAAGGTGCCGCTGGTGCTGCTCTTCGTCTACGGCGTTTCCGGCCTTCTGGCCGGCCTTGGCGGCGCCATGTCGGCGGCCCGGCTCTATGCCGCCAACGGGCTGCAGCTCGGCCAGTCCTACGAGTTGGACGCGATCGCCGCGGTCATCCTCGGCGGCACCAGCTTCGTCGGCGGCGTCGGCTCGATCTGGGGCACGCTGATCGGCGGCCTGATCATCGCCGTGCTGTCCAACGGGCTCATACTCGCCGGTGTTTCGGACATCTGGCAGTACATCATCAAGGGATTGGTCATCATCGTGGCGGTCGCCCTCGACCGTTACCGGCTCCAGGCAGGAGCAAGAACGTGATGGCCCTTAGTCGCCGGCATCCAACGAGCCGGTTTCATGTGTAACGCACCGTGAGAGGCGCGGGGCATCAGGAGGAAAATAAAACAATGAAGACCATCGCTAAACTGCTCTGCGGCGTCGCCCTTGCGGCCGCCGCCATCGCGCCGGCATCGGCAAAGGATCTGAACAAGGTCGGCATCTCGGTCGGCCTGCTCGGCAACCCGTTCTTCGTCGCCACCATCAAGGGCATCGAGGACGCGGCCAAGAAGATCAACCCGAATGTGCAGGTGACCTCGGTATCGGCCGACTACGACCTCAACAAGCAGGTGTCGCAGGTCGATTCCTTCATCGCCGCCGGCGTCGACGTCATCATGCTCAACGCCGTCGATGCCAAGGCGATCGCGCCGGCGGTGAAGAAGGCGCAGGCGGCCGGCATCGTCGTTGCCGCCTTCGACGTTTCGGCGCCGGGCGCCGACGTCACCGTGATGACCAACAACGTCAAGGCCGGCGAAGAGGCGTGCCAGTATCTGGTCGATCATACTGGCGGCAAGGGCGACTACGTCATCCTCAACGGCCCGGCCTCGTCGTCGATCCTGGAGCGGGTCAAGGGGTGCAAGGACGTGCTGGCAAAACACCCCGACATCAAGATCCTTTCCGATGACCAGAACGCCGAAGGCTCACGTGACGGCGGCCTGAAAGTGTTCCAGTCGCTGCTGACCCGTTTCGACAAGATCGACGCGGTCTTCGCCATCAACGATCCGACGGCGATTGGCGCCCAGCTTGCGGCCAAGCAGCTCAACCGTTCTGAGTTCATCTTCACCGCGGTCGACGGTGCGCCCGATATCGAGAAGGAACTCGGTTCCGGCACGTCGATGATCAAGGCCTCTGCCTCGCAGGATCCCTATGTGATGGCCGGCCAGTCGCTGACGATGGCGGCTGACCTGCTTGCCGGCAAGAAGCCGGCCGAGCCGACGGTGCTGCTCGACCCGAAGCTGATCACGGCCGACAATTTGAAGGATTACAAGGGCTGGACCGCGGCTCGCTAAGCCTCCCAAGCCTGGTGGGGGGGGGGGGGGGGGGGGGGCCGGGGGTGGGGGGGGGGGGGGGGGGGCGCCGGATGGGGGGGGCGGGGGGGGTGGGGGTGAGGGCGCCGCGCGGCGGGCGGGGGCGGGGGTGGGGGGGGGGTGGTGGGGGGG